>JAQWYU010000262.1 GCA_029253805.1 Flavobacteriaceae bacterium
GGGAAGCCTGTTTAAAGAGGTTAACATCAAGGAACTTGTAGAACAAATTGAAGCAAAGAAAAAATGTCAATTAAAACTAAAAACTTGGTTCAAAACATCCAATATATACTTTCCAAATAAACTCAATATTGAGCAAACATCATCCGAAATTACAGCAATTATCAAAAGCAATCTCATTAACGGAAAATCCCTACTAGATCTTACTGGTGGACTTGGTGTTGATAGTTATTATTTTTCTAAGAAATTTAAATCAGTAGCCTATTGCGAGACTAATGCTAAACTCGCTAAAATTGCGGCACATAATTTCATGATTTTGAAAGCTAATAACATCTCCAGCCTATGTTGCGATGGCATAAATTTTCTAAAAGATTCTAAAGAAAAATTTGATTGGATATATATTGACCCCTCGCGCAGAGATAATAAAAAAAATAAAAAAATTTTAATTGAAGACTGCAGTCCAAACATAATGATAATTGAAAACTTGATTTACGAAAGGACTAATAAAGTACTTATAAAAATGTCTCCAATGCTAGACATTAGCAAAGCGATACAATTAATAAAAAATGTTAATACCGTTTATATTATAGCTGTTAAAAATGAAGTTAAAGAACTTTTGTTTCATCTGGAAAAAGACAACAACTCAGAAATAACTATCACCACTATTAATTCCCATCATGATAAATCTGAACATTTTTCCTTCAAAATATTTCAAGAGAAAACTGCTGAAGCTAAATTTAGTACTGTGAAAAAATTTTTATATGAACCAAATGCAGCTGTAATGAAATCTGGTGCATTTAGATTAGTCTCAGAGTACTTTAAATTATATAAACTTGATATAAACACACATTTGTACACAAGCAATACCAAGATTAAAAATTTTCCTGGAAAAATATATAAAATCATATCAACACACAACTATCATAAAAAATCAATAAGACAAATAATTACAGGGCATAAAGCAAATTTAAAAACTAAAAATTTTCCTGAAAAAACTGAAAAATTAAAGAAGCTTTTTAAAATATCAGATGGAGGAGAAAACTACCTTTTCTTTACCAGTAATTTAAAAAATAAGATTGTCATTGATTGCCAGCTTGCTTAATCTTAATCCTTCAAAAATAACTATACTAACAGAATTTGATAAGTTTAAACTTCTTACGTGTGAACTATGAATAGGTATTTTAAATGATTTATCCTTATTTTCTTTAATTAGTTGTTTAGGTAAACCAGTAGATTCTTTTCCAAAAATAAAAAACAGATTATCTTCATACTTTATTTCATCATAATCTTTTTCTGCAGATGCCGATAGAAATACCATTTTCTCATTTTTGTTAACAGTTAGAAACTCTTCTAAACTATCATAAGTTATTACTTTAATATGTTTCCAGTAATCTAACCCTGCTCTTTTTAAACGTGAATCTGACAATTCGAAGCCAAATGGCTTAACAAGGTGTAATATTGACCCAGAAGCCAAACTTAATCTCCCTATATTACCAGTATTGTTAGGGATTTCAGGTTCAACAAGCACAATATTATAAGCCATTTTTTAAGAATTAAATTTTTATAAAAATAATTGACTAATGTCATCTAACTTTAAATAAACGTTCTTTATCTAATTAAGAGTAATTGTTTAGTAAAAATAATCTAAATTTAATAATCAATCTACTGTTAGTTACAAATAATAATACTAAAAAATTAACTAAAATCAACACAAATGAAATTTAAGCACTTAATATTAATCATTTTTTTTTATCCAATAATTAGCCATAAAATATATGCTCAAGACTGGAGTGAATTTGCAAATATTGGATATTATTCAAAAGCAAACTTAGAACTTAAGCTTCACTCTAAAAATGAAAATCGAGTAGTTTTTATGGGTAACTCAATAACTGAGGGATGGATATTCTTTCATCCAGAGTTCTTCAAAAACAGAGACTATATAAACAGAGGGATTGGAGGGCAAACTACCCCTCAAATGCTACTTCGCTTTAGACCAGACGTAATTGATTTAAATCCAAAAGTAGTGGTCATACTAGCAGGTACTAACGACATAGCGGGAAACACTGGTTTTACACCACTAGATACGATTACTGCAAATATTAAATCTATGGCAGAAATAGCAAATGCCAATGGGATTGAAGTAGTTATCTCTTCAATTTTGCCGGCGATTGAATATTTATGGAAACCTGGACTGAATCCCGCTCAAAAAATTATTTCAATTAACAAAGAATTAAAGATGTATGCTGAAAAAAATGAATTTATTTATCTTGATTACTTCTCGGCAATGGTTGATGAAAACAATGGATTAAAAGTACCTGACTATACAGCTGCAGATGACCTTGTACACCCAAATAAAAAGGGATATCTGGTTATGGAACAACTTGCGGAAAAAGCAATCAAAAAGGCATTAACCAGAAAGAAATGAATTGTTATAGATTAAGCATATATGTACTACTACTTGGCTTTTTATTTAACGCTTGTAAACAACCCAAAAAGAAAGAGCTTAAAGTAAATGCTCTGTTTTCAGACCATATGGTGCTGCAACAAAATGACAAAGTAGCATTTTGGGGAACTTACTCACCCAACCAAAAGATTAAAGTCAAAGGAAGCTGGGGTAAAGAATCAACTAGCGCAGCTGACTCCAAAGGTCGTTGGAAACTCACCCTAGACACCCCTAAAGCTGGTGGTCCATACGAGGTAAACATAAGTAGTGAAAACAATTCCCTGACAATAAAAGACGTATTGATAGGGGAAGTATGGCTAGCATCCGGTCAATCTAATATGGAAATGGACTTTGATTATTGCTGTAATACAACTGATTTTTCAGAATTTGAACTTTCAACTGCAAATTATCCAAAAATCCGTATGATTAATGTTGAAAAACAGCTGAACTCAACTCCACTTAAGCAATTTAAAGGTACTTGGGAAAAAGCTATTAGTGATAATATCACTCCATTTAGTGCTGCCGGGTATTTTTTTGCTAAAAGACTGCACAAAGAATTAAATGTACCTATAGGAATTATACACGCCAGCTGGGGAGGTACCGATATTGAAGCTTGGACTAGTAGGGAACAACTTAATACATTGGATTTCCTAAATGATATCATGGATAATTATGATAAATTAATTAAAAATTATTCAAAGACTAAATCTTGGTTTTCACAATTTGAATCAACTAAATCTCCTTCTGATGTCTGGTATTTGTTTTTAGAAGATCCTCAAGGAGTTCCAAAAAAATGGGAAAGTTTTGACTTTAAAGACGAAAGAAATATTCATTCAAGTAATATAAATTTTGAAAAATGGAGAAAAATAAAAATACCAGGTTCAATTGATAATATTTTTGAAACTAATGATTTTGATGGGGCCATATTAATTAGAAAATCTTTTTATATTGACGAAATTAAAGGAGATTACTCGCTTAGTTTAGGACCTACTAGTGACATGGATTTCACTTTTATAAATGGTAAAAAAATAGGCAATAGCATGGGTAAAATAAGTGCTAAAACTAAAATCTACAAAATCCCTAAAGATATTCTTAAAATTGGAGAAAATAACATTGTAATCAGAATAGTCAATCAATACAAAGAAGGAAAAGTAGGAGCTGTTTCTGTTATAAACTCTGAAAATACTGAAATAGATTTAACAGGATACTGGGATTATTCAGTATCTGCTGAAGCATATGCGGCATTAGATTCATATTCATGGCCCTATATAGATTTTTATTTTTACAATGAAACTACTAACTATTCCAAAAGACCTGAAATTACCAATTACAATAAAGACTCTAAGTCATCTCTTTTTAATGGGATGATAAGTCCTTTGATTCCATACACAATTAAGGGAGCTATATGGTATCAAGGAGAAAACAACGTTCCTAGATTTAAGGAATATGAAAGACTTTTTCCTGCCTTAATTAATGATTGGCGCAACCAGTGGTCTCTTGACTTTCCATTTTATTTTGTACAAATAGCACCCTTTGAGAATTATAACGGCTTGTCTTCATCTTTACGAGATGCACAAAGGAAGACTCTTAAAATTCCCAAAACAGGAATGGTAGTTACTCTAGATATTGGAGAAAACAATGACATCCATCCATCTAACAAACACGATGTTGGATCTAGATTAGCGGGACTTGCATTGTCGAATGATTATGAAAAATCTATAATTGCTTCTGGACCTCTATTTCGAAAACAAGTAATTAACGGTAATAAATTGACTCTTGAGTTTGACTATGTAGGAAGTGGGTTAATGAGTTATAAGAAAGTACTTGATGAATTTGAAATTGCTGGAGCAGATAAAAAGTATGTGCCAGCCACTGCAAAAATTGTAGGAAAAACAATAGAATTATACTCGGATGAGGTTTTTGAACCAAAATTTTCAAGATATGCTTGGAGAGATATTAGTAATGCAACCTTATTTAACAAAGAGGGCTTACCTGCTTCTTCATTTACAACAGAATAAGTTCAAGTAAAATATTTGACAAAACAAGGAATTCAAATAATACCAATTTTTACCAGTCAATCGTAGTTTCTATAAATTGAATCAGACTTTCAGACATATTTATTTGTTGCTTAACATTAGGATGTGCCGTACTTTCTTCATAAGGCATGAAATGAGTATAAATTTTGTTATCGTTTATATTTTGAACCGCTTTTTGCACATAACCAGGCCACAAAGAACCATTTTTTGTAGCATCCATACTTCCTAACGTACAAATGATGTGAGCTTCTGGATAATGATTTCTCAATACGGATATAAATTTTTGATAAGCATTAACTAGAAATACCTCACCAGGAGATTTATCTCTAAACCTTTTGATAAACTCTGGGTGATCAGGAAGATTGACTAACCATCTGTCATTTTGAAATAGATTAACCACAACAATATCTGGACGATACAAAGAGAAATCCCACTTACTTTTACTATCGGTAGGAACTAATCGGTCATAGATTTCTGGCATAATTAAAGAATCCCAGCTAACTGTCATACCAATTCCGCTTCTAGAAATACAATGATAATCTGCAGAGAAGTGCCTTGCTGTGATGCTAGCATAAGAAGCATAATTATTGGTATATTTACTATCAGAAAGGTCTTGACCAGAGCTATCCTCGACTGCAAGTCCTGCAGTAATTGAATCACCAAAAAACTCAATTTTTCTCTTTTTGTCTTTAGTGGGTGCTAAAAGCTTAGCGTTAGTATTAATTTTAAACCCATAAAAATCAGTTTTACCACTGCTCCACTCAGTCCTCTTAAAAATTTCAATTGTATGGGGACCTTTTGATAAATTCGAAGCGAGTATATGGTATTCCTTTTTTCTCCCTGGCCTTAAAACAAAAAGGCTGTCGTTGTCAATAATAACATTATAATAATTATCTCCAGTTTCATCTCTTAGTAAAGTAGATAATGATTGGCCTTCAAAATTAATTTTAACTGAAGATCCAGGCCAAATTAAACTAGCTGAGCTATCAGTCATATTTATTCTACCAGAGTAGTTAATTTCAGAGCTTGAAAAACTAATTACCAGTTCCTCTTTGTCAGAGCAACTAAAAAAAATAAAATGTAATAAAAAAAAAAGCTTGAAAAATCTATTCATAAGAATAATCATATCTGCACTAGTGAGTCGCCTTTCCTGCTCCGCTAGGAATTCTAATTTTTTCCACAATTTCTTGAACATCTTTAGGAGGAAGTGGAGTAAACTTCATAATAGTAATAGACACTATAAAATTTAATAGCATAGCTACACTTCCAAAACCTTCTGGTGAAATACCAAACCACCATTCACTTTTGTCGGGTGTAACTTCATCAAACCATCCTAATTTATATTTCAGCATATAGTATAACATCACAACTATACCCACTATCATTCCGGCAATAGCACCTTCTTTATTCATCCGTTTATAAAAAATTCCTAAAATAATAGCTGGAAAAAATGAAGCCGCTGCTAAACCAAATGCCAAGGCTACTGTAGCTGCAACAAATCCTGGAGGGTTAATTCCAAAATATCCAGCAACACAAACTGCTACAACAGCAGAAAAGCGAGCTGCTATTAATTCGTTTTTTTCAGAAATTTTTGGGTTAATAATTTTTTTTATTAAATCGTGAGAAACAGACGCAGAAATTACTAGTAGCAGCCCTGCTGCAGTTGACAAAGCAGCAGCTAAAGCACCAGCAGCTACCAAAGCAATGACCCAATTCGGTAGTTCCGCAATTTCTGGATTTGCCAAAACCATGATGTCATTATCTACAACCAATTCATTTTTATTATTATCTGCTACATATTGAATTAATCCGTCGTTATTTTTATCAACAAATGTGATAAGACCTGTTGTTTCCCATTTTTTAAACCATTCTGGAACAGTTGCATAAGACTTATTAGAAAGTGTTTCTATCATATTGGTCCTAGCAAATGCAGCTACTGCGGGTGCTGTGGAATATAATATTACAATAAGTAACAAGGCGATTCCTGCAGATTTACGAGCATCCTTGACCCGCTTGACTGTAAAAAAACGAACAATCACGTGGGGGAGCCCTGCGGTTCCTACCATTAAAGCTAATGTGATTGCAAAAATATCAACTAAAGACTTAGATCCTTGTGTGTACTCTGCAAAACCTAAATCTGTACTTAAACCGTCTAACTTGTCTAATAAAAAAGTTCCAGATCCATCAACTAATTCACTACCAAAACCCAATTGTGGGATGGGATTTCCTGTCATTTGAATTGATATAAATATAGCTGGAACCATAAACGCAAAAATCAAGACACAATATTGGGCAACTTGAGTATAGGTTATTCCTTTCATACCTCCAAGAACAGCGTAAAACAATACAATTAGCATACCTATAACAACCCCTGTATTAATATCAACTTCCAAAAATCTAGAGAAAACCAATCCAACTCCTCGCATCTGACCAGCTACATATGTAAAGGACACTAAAAGAGCGCATATAACACCAACAAGGCGAGCAGTATTTGAATAATATCTATCCCCTATAAAGTCAGGTACTGTAAACTTTCCAAATTTCCTTAGATATGGAGCTAGCAATAAGGCTAATAATACATAGCCACCTGTCCAACCCATTAAATATACCGCGCCATCGTAACCTGCAAAAGAAATAATTCCTGCCATAGAAATAAAAGAGGCAGCACTCATCCAATCAGCAGCTGTGGCCATACCGTTTGCAAGTGGTGAAACACCGCCACCCGCGACATAAAACTCTTTGGTCGAGCCTGCACGAGCCCATACAGCAATCCCTATATAAAGACTAAAAGTGATACCAACCAAAATATAAGTCCAGTTCTGAACTCCAATAGAATCAACTAAAAAAATACTATTTATCATATCCATATTTTTTATCAAGTTTATTCATTAGTTTGACGTAAATAAAAATCAAAATAACAAAAACATACATGGATCCCTGTTGAGCAAACCAAAAACCTAGCTTGAATCCACCGAATTTAAATTCATTTAAAAAATCTTTAAATAGAATCCCACCACCAAATGACACTAGAAACCAAACAGTTAAAAGTATAAACAAGTATTTAATATTTTCCTTCCAATAGACTTTTGAATTATTTTTTTCCATGATATGTTTATGTAAAAGACAGTTTAAGATATAACAAATAAATAAATAAGAGGCTAAACTGAATTAAAAAATGACTTAAACTTGTATATACTATTTAAAATGGTATCGTTTAAAGGCCTCAATAGCAGCATAATCAGCAAGCCCTAAATCGTTATATTTTTTCGCAGTTAAACGATTTCTGTCTTCAACTCGGACCCAAAATTCTCTTGTATCATCTCCTTGAAACATCACTCCATCTTTTTGGGATTGATGAAAGAAAATAGCGTTTCGTTTTCTAAGAACTTGATCAGGACTCATAGGAACAGCCATTTCAATTTGATAGGGCTCCCACTCATGCCAAGCACCTCTGTACAACCAAACCCAACAATCATTCATGTATGGCTTTTTTTTCAAAATATCCAATGAAGAAAACAAAACATCCAAACAAACTTTATGAGTACCATGTGGATCGGCAAGATCCCCTGCAGCATAAATCTGATGAGGTTTAATATTCTCAATTAATTTACACATAACATCTAAATCATTATTACCTAGATTCTTTTTTTTAACTGTTCCAGTTTCATAAAAAGGAAGGTTTAAAAAGTGGACATTGGAATCATCTAGACCTAAATATCGAGTTGCAGCTAAAGACTCACTTTTTCTGATTAATCCTTTTAATGTCAATACTTCAAATGAGTCAATAACTCGGTCTGTTTTCTTTTTTAAAAAATCGATTATTTTCTTTGACTTTTTAGAATCTGAACTTAAAGCCATACAAATTTCTGCAAATTTTAATGCTTCTTTATCAGATACTGCAATATTTCCAGAAGTCTGGTATGCAACATGAACTTCGTGGCCTTGCTCCACCAACCGATCAAAAGTGCCTCCCATTGAAATCACATCATCATCAGGATGTGGACTAAAAATGAGGACTCGCTTTTTTGGTATCTCTGCACGCTCGGGACGATTAAGATCATCTGCGTTAGGTTTCCCACCAGGCCAACCAGTAATGGTATGTTGCATTTTATTAAACATTACTATATTTAAATCATAAGCACTACCAACTTCAGACAGCAAACCTGACATTCCGTTATTATTGTAATCTTTATTGGTTAGTTTTAATATAGATTTATTAGTTAAGTCACTAAGCCAAAGAACTGCTTTTAATTTCAACTCCTTAGTCCAAACGCAAGAGGTTACTAACCAAGGTGTTTTTAATCGTGTGAGTTCTTCACAAGCAGTATCATCTAACACAAAAGTAGTATTATCATGCTTTTGTAAGTAGGTCGCTGGAACACTAGAACATATATCACCTTCAATTGTTTTTTTTAATATTTCAGCTTTATTTGAACCCCAGGCTAGCAACACTATTCTTTTGGCTGTTCTCACAGTTCCTATACCCATTGTGATTGCCTTTACTGGAACATTTTCTAAACCTAGAAAGGCAGAAGCAGCATCTACTCGTGTAATGTGATCTAATTTTATAATTCTCGTTCCAGAATTAAAATGAGATCCAGGCTCATTAAAACCAATATGCCCAGTTCTGCCTATTCCTAAGAGTTGAAAATCAATACCTCCCGCTGCTTTAATTTTCATTTCATAATCCACACATGATTGGTGTAAATCCTCAATAGTGACTGTTCCGTCTGGAATATTAATATTTTCAGCTAATATATCTACGTGGTCAAAAAGGTGTTGACGCATAAAATAATCATAACTCTGAACATTACTTTTTTCCATTGGATAATATTCATCTAAATTAAAAGAGATAACATTTGCAAAACTCAGCCCCTCTTCATTATGTAAGCGAACAAGCTCCTCGTAAACTTTAATTGGAGAAGAACCAGTCGCTAAACCTAAAACACAATTTAAATTTTGTTTTTGTTTTTGTTTTATTAAATCAGCTATCTCATTGGCAACAACTATCGAAGCTGTTTTTGATGATTTAAAAGAAATATTATGAATTTTTTCAAAACGTGTAATTTCAAATTGACCAGCAGGCCTATAGCTTATATCCATATTATTGATTTTGTAGTAACTAATTGCTTTTTATAAATGATCATTAATTTAAAATTGTTCAAAAAAAAAGAAGAATTAGTAAACTAATTCTTCTTTAGAAAATTTAACTAATTTTAAACTAAAACAATTAATGAATTTAAAATAACTCATAATTAAAGGGAATAAAAAATATGTTCGACTAATAACCATTCTTAACTCACAAATGAATTGATTAATTTGTGAATGTAAATTATTTGAAGTTTTTTAAAAAATAATTCACATAAAAAAGAACCGGATAAGTATTAAATACAAATTTAATTATGGTGAAAAAAAAAAGAGGAATCTAAAGTAGAAATCTCTCTTTTTTTTTAAAATAATTATGTGCTTACATTAAATTAATTTGCAAACCATAAACTTGTTGCCATTTTATC
>JAQWYU010000263.1 GCA_029253805.1 Flavobacteriaceae bacterium
ATTTACGACACTAATAGCCTAACTTGGGGGGAAGATCAATTGGTTGCAAATAATAATTTTTCAGCACTAAATTCTGGTTGGATAGAAATAATATTAGGTATTAAAGCAGAAGTACTAAATAATCTTTTCCTTGGTTTTAATTTACAAATCAAAGGTCGAATATTTGAAACAAATATTAATAACTTTGAGAATATTTACATACCAGGATTTGGACGTACATATGATAGTGGGAAATTTGGGATGGGATTTGGATACAACATCAGCTATTTGGTTCCAATGTATAGAAAAGCTAAATAGTTTTTATTTTTAGAATAATTTAAACACACCACAAAACAAAATATTTATCAACATAAATTATAGCTTGGCGATAGTATAGATTGCAGCTTTATAGTATTGTTCACAAAGGAATTATCTTATTAGTTTTTTATATTTGATTCGTTTTGGCATTAAGTCGCCTCCGATACGCTGTTTTTTATTTTCTTCGTAATCACTGAAACTTCCTTCAAAAAAGTAAACTTCAGAATTACCCTCAAAAGCTAGTATGTGGGTACAAATACGGTCTAAAAACCAACGATCATGACTAATTATCACTGCACAGCCTGCAAAGTTTTCTAAACCTTCTTCTAAAGCTCTTAAAGTATTTACATCCAAATCATTTGTTGGTTCGTCTAAAAGTAAGACATTTCCTTCTTCTTTTAGTGTCATCGCCAAATGCAAGCGGTTTCGCTCTCCACCGGAAAGCATATTTACTTTTTTATTTTGTTCACTCCCTGAAAAATTAAAACGACTTAGGTAAGCTCGTGAATTAACTTGCTTTCCTCCCATCATAACAAGTTCTTGTTCATCGCTGAAGTTTTGCCAAATTGATTTGTCTGGATCTATGTTAGAGTGACTTTGATCTACATAAGCGATTTTAGCAGTTTCACCAACTTTAAAACTTCCTTTATCTGAACTTTCTTCACCCATGATCATTTTAAAAATAGTAGTTTTACCAGCACCATTGGGTCCTATAATACCAACTATCCCTGCTTGAGGAAGATTAAAGTTTAAATTATCATACAAAAGCTTATCATCATAGGCTTTACTTACACCTTCTGCTTTTATTACATTCGTTCCTAAACGTGGACCGTTTGGAATATAAATTTCCAGCTTTTGATCAAGTAACTTTTGATCTTGATTCATTAGTTTATCATAGTTTTTCAAACGTGCTTTTTGCTTTGTTTGACGGCCTTTAGCCCCTTGACGAACCCATTCAAGCTCTCGCTCAAGTGTTTTTTGACGCTTACTTGCTGTTTTATTTTCTTGTGCTAAACGTTTTGATTTTTGGTCTAACCAAGAAGAATAATTTCCTTTCCAAGGAATACCTTCACCTCTATCCAACTCCAAAATCCACCCTGCTACATTATCTAAGAAATAACGATCATGTGTTACGGCAATGACAGTACCTTTGTACTGAGCTAAGTGATGCTCTAACCAGTGAACAGATTCTGCATCCAAGTGATTCGTTGGTTCATCTAATAATAAAACATCCGGTTCCTGAAGTAATAAACGACATAAAGCTACTCTCCTTCGTTCACCACCTGAAAGCACAGATATTCTTTTTGAGCCTTCAGGAGTTCTAAGAGCATCCATTGCAATTTCAAGCTTGGTATCCAATTCCCAGGCATTAGCTGCGTCAATCTGGTCCTGTAATTCAGCTTGTCGGTTCATTAGTTTCTCCATCCTATCAGGGTCGGAATACACTTCTTCGAGCCCAAACATATCGTTTATTTTATTATACTCATCTAAAACACCAACGATTTCAGACGCGCCTTCACGAACAATTTCCATAACAGTTTTAGACTCATCTAATTTTGGCTCTTGTTCTAAATAGCCCACAGAATAATCTTGTGAAAACACAACATCACCTTGATAATTTTTATCAACGCCTGCTATAATTTTTAATAAGGTGGATTTACCAGATCCGTTAAGCCCTAGAATACCTATTTTAGCGCCATAAAAGAAGCTAAGGAATATGTTTTTTAAAACTGGAGTGTTAGCACTTTGGTATGATTTTGTGACACCTGACATTGAAAATATAATCTTTTTATCATCACTCATTATACTCGACCTTTTAAAGCGTTAAACACCCAAGCATTAGCTAGAAAGCCAATTCCTACCGAAGCAAAACCCCATCCAGCAACCTCGTTATACCTAAAAGCACCTAAAGCAATTAGAGATAATCCAATAAATATCATTATGTATGTAGCTAATGCAAGTACTGTATTTTTGTTCATTGTCATAATTAAATTTTAGAATTCCAAATATCGGTAATTTTTTAAAACATTCGATTTAACTTTTAGCAAAAGTTATTGAGTTTGAGAGTTGAACTATCAAATCGGCACTTCAATAAATAGTAATTCAGTACTATCAACAGCTTTCACTGAAAATGTATTAACTTTTGAAATACCTAGCGCATCTCTTTGATTTAAAAGCTGACCAGCAACTTCAGAAACTCCAATAACTTGCATGATATAAACTCCATGATAATTCGATTTTAAAGAGTAATTAAAATTAGATCCAGCTTCCAATTTGATTCTAGATATTTGAGCATCTTGATGAATTTTTAAACTACGGCTCTCAACACTGCTAATTGATGATACCAAAACTTGAAGTTTACCTACTTTAGGAATTTCAAAATGGGCTTGATCGTACCTTGGGTTTACATTTTTTTTATTAGGAATAATCCAAATTTGAAACAAACTTAAATATTCAGTTTTTGAGCCATTAATTTCTGAATGTTGAATTCCTGTTCCTGCTGACATTACTTGAACTTCTCCTACATTAACTTCTTTCCAATTAATTCCCATTGAATCTTTATGTTTTAAATGACCCGATAGTGGAATTGTAATAATTTCCATATTTTCATGTGGATGGGTTCCAAATCCCATTCCAGGAGCAATTAAATCATCATTAAGTACCCTCAAAGATCCAAAGTTCATTTTCTTAGAATTATAAAAATCTGCAAAACTAAAGGAATGATGAGCTTTTAACCAGCCATGATCAACACATCCTCTTGAAGCAGCCTCATGATATACTAAATTCATATTAATAAGTATTAAAAATTGTTAGCTAACAAAAAAACATGAAACTCAATAATATTGTTATTTTTGTGTAACAAATATAAACGCCATGGATTTAAACTTCAACAAAAACGAAGATTATAATAAATTACTTGTTACCAATTTAAAGAAGCGATTAGTGAAAGTTAGATTAGGTGGTGGTATATCCAAAATTGAAAAAGAACATGCAAAAGGGAAACTAACAGCACGCGAACGTATTGATTATTTATTAGATTCAAAATCAAAATCAATCGAAATTGGTGCATTTGCTGGAGAAGGTATGTATGAATCTCACGGAGGTTGTCCGTCGGCTGGAGTAGTTGTTAAAATAGGCTATGTAAAAGGAAAACAGTGTATTATAGTTGCCAATGATGCCACAGTAAAAGCTGGAGCTTGGTTTCCTATAACAGCTAAAAAAAACCTTCGTGCTCAAGAGATTGCCATGGAAAATAAACTACCTATTATTTACTTAGTGGATTCCGCAGGGGTTTATCTACCATTACAAGACGAAATATTTCCTGA
>JAQWYU010000264.1 GCA_029253805.1 Flavobacteriaceae bacterium
CCCATTGTTTGCAATTCTCTTATTATGGAGGTAGAGCGCTTGACGCTAAGATCCCAGTTGTCAACTAAAATTCCATTTGAGTAAGGTTGACTATCTGTGTGTCCTTCAATCATAGCTTCAAAATTTGGCTTATCTAAAATGACTTTAGCGACTTTATCTAATACACTTTTTGCTTTTTCAGTTACAATAAAACTACCGCTTTTGAATAGTAATTTATCAGCAATTGAAATAAAAACTACTCCTTTTTCAACATTAATTTCAATATCAGGATCATCAATACCTACAGATTTTTTTAAACTAGAAACAATAGCTAGAGTTACGCTGTCTTTTTTAGAAATTGCGTCTTGTAATCGATTGATTTTTGAGTCTCTTTCTTTTAAACTTTCAAGTGTTTTTTCTAAGTTGTCTGCCCCTTTTGCAGTCAGCAGAGTTATTTCTTTTGTACTATTAATTAGCGCATCATTTGTTTTTCTAAGATCGGACAATTGATCCCTAAGAGCGATTAAACTTGCATCAGCTACGGCTTTGTCAGACAAACAACTGTTTAGTTTTACTGTAGCAGTATTTAATAAATTTTCAGTATTTATTAATTTTTGTTGAGCTGCCACTAATTCTTTCTTAGTTCCACATGAAACCAAAATAAATGAAGTAGTAAACAATATTGCATAAATTTTATTCATTTTGATAGGTTTTATTAGTTCAGTAAAATTATAAAATAAATACTTTAAAAGTTACTTTTTCAACTAATTATTTATAAAGTTCACAATATCGTTTGATTTTTAGGACAAAATGTGACCAAACTATTGAAGGTAGTAAGTTGTTAGATTTTGTTGTTTTAATTGATTGTCTCCTTAATTTTACAAGTCTAGGAAGCGCTCTGTAAAAACTCCAGTGTGCTTTTATAATTGCAAATGTGTGATTAAATTTACCTTGAAAAAAAAACTTTAATCCAGCAAGACCATCTAACAATAATCTCAAATAGATCACGATAATTAGTTGATATTGACTATTTTTTACTAATGAATACAGGCTGTTTCTGAAGTTTAAATAGGTTTTTTTTGGGTTAGTGTTATCTAAACTAGCACCTCCAACATGATACACTGTTGAATTTCCTATATATTCAATTTTATAGCCATTGTTTATTGCACGCCAGCATAAATCAATTTCTTCCATATGTGCAAAAAATGCATTGTCAAATCCTCCTAAATCTTTGAAACAAGTAGCACTGATGAATAAACATGCTCCAGAAGCCCAGAATATTTCAGTTCTATCATTATATTGTCCTCTATCCTCTTCAATAATATTGAAAATACGACCTCTGCAATAGGGATAACCTAACATATCAATGAAACCACCTGCTGCACCAGCATATTCAAAATAGTTTTTCTTTTTGTAGTCCAATATTTTTGGTTGAATTATATGAGTATTGTCTTCATTTTTAAAAACATCCATTATTGGAGATAGCCAGTTTTTTGTAACTTCAACATCAGAATTTAGTAAACAATATACATCTGCCTTAATTAACTTTAAACTTTCGTTATAGCCAGCTGCAAATCCAAGGTTATGATTAAGTTGAATACAATTTATATTGGGATAATTTAATTCTAAAAACTTGACTGAAGAATCTGTAGAAGCATTGTCTACAACATAGATTTCATTATCACACGAGTATCTTACAACAGAAGGCAAAAAAACTTCTAGTAGTTTCTTTCCATTCCAATTAAGTATTACTATAGCTAGTTTCAAATCTTTTTTTTGACATAACTCGGAAGTTCCTTTAAGAAATTGTAGATACCCAAATTATGGTCTATAGTACAAAAATAATGATTTAATCCATTAGTGACCATTAAATATGAGGCTTTTAGTGTTAGATTATATCTAGCTATTTGGTCAAATGCTGACTGAGAAATTTTCACTTTTGGGGCTTTACATTCAACAATAAGAAAAATACTGCCATCAGAGTTGTAAACTATAATATCATAACGTTTGTTAAGTCCATTTATTTTAACAACCTTTTCAACATTAATTAAATTTACGGGAAAATTCTTTTCATTAATCAAAAATTGAATACAATTTTGTCTCACCCATTCTTCTGGTTGAAGGACGACAAATTTTTTACGAATAACATCGAAAATATAAGTATTATTTTCGCTATTTTTGATTCTAAAATTATATGACGGAAAATTTAAATTTTTCACACCACAAATTTGGTAATTTTTTTTGAATGAGTTCTATTAATCAAATATTTTCTGAAATTAAAGATAACAAGTTGGCACCTATTTATTTTTTAATGGGTGAAGAAACTTATTATATTGATTTAATTTCGGATTATATTGAGGCACATGTACTTACTGAGCAAGAAAAAGGTTTTAATCAAGTTATTTTGTATGGTAAAGACGTTTCGGTTCAAGATATAATATCTCATGCTAAACGCTACCCCATGATGGCTGATCGACAAGTTGTTATTGTTAAGGAAGCGCAAAACCTTTCAAAAACAATTGATCAGCTAATTGATTACGTTAAGAATCCTCAAACCTCAACTGTTTTGGTGTTTAAATACAAATACAAAACATTAGACAAGAGAAAAGCCCTGTACAAATCGTTGCTTAAATCAGCTGTTTTATTTGATAGTAAAAGGATATACGAAGATAAGGTCCCGTCCTGGATCCAAAATTTTTTAAAATCTAAGAGTGTATCAATTACTCCAAAAGCAGCTCTTATGTTAACAGAGTTTTTAGGAAATGATTTAAGTAAAATTGTAAATGAATTAAATAAGTTAATAATTGTTATTGGAATTAATAACCAAATAACACCTGAATTAGTTGAGCAAAATATAGGGATATCTAAAGACTTTAATAATTTTGAACTACAAAAATCACTTGGTAATTTAGATCATAAAAAAGCATATAAGATTGTAAATTATTTTGCACAAAATCCTAAACAACATCCATTCGTGTTAACAATCTCTATTTTGTACATGTATTTCACAAAATTGATGAAGCTTCACACTGTTGGAGTAAAGAATCCTACTATGTTATCAAAAACTTTAGGCGTAAATCCTTATTTTATTAATGAGTATATAGCTGTTTCAAAAAACTTTCCGATGAAACGTATTAGCGGAGTTTTAGAAACGCTACGTATATACGATTTAAAGAGCAAGGGTGTTGATTCTAACATAAGCGATAAAGACTTGTATAACGAACTTATCTATAACATTCTTAAATAATCTATTTATATTCATAAATTTATTAAATCATGAAAATAATTATTTAATAATTATTGTAAAGTTGCTTTTTAGCAAATATGGCTGCCCCTACTATACCGGCATTATTTTTTAATTCAGCTGCTTTTACTGGAGTTTTAATTGTTATATACTCTCTAAATTTATTTATTTTTTTACTAACACCTCCACCGATAATAATTAAGTCTGGATTAAATGTTTTTTCAATATGTTTTAAGAAAAAATTAACTCGTTTGCCCCAGGACTTAAAGCTCCATTCCTCTCTTTTTCTGGCGGAATCAGCAGCGAAATATTCCATTATATCCCCTTTTCGCCCATATAGTCTTCCTAACTCAAAATTAGATAGTAGCTGTCCGTTAAAAAATACCCCTGATCCTATACCAGTACCTAATGTTATGGTTATTACGAGCCCCATTTTATCTTTTCCAACTCCAAATTCCATCACACCCATAGCAGCGGCATCAGCATCATTGACAACGCAATAGTTATTGTTTGTTTTACTTTTAAAAAGATCGTCAACTTGAGTAAATTCCCATGAGGGATCTAAATTACCATAGTGCATCGCTTTTCCATTCTTTATTATTGTAGGGAATGAAACACCTATCTGACCTTTCCATTTAAACTCCTTAATAAATTCTATCATAGTGTTTGATACATTTTCAGGGGTTGCTGGTTTTGGAGTAGGAACTCGAAATCTTTCGCTTATAAGCTCACCAGTTATGGTGTCAACAATAGCTCCTTTTATTCCTGTTCCTCCTATATCTATTCCTAATATTTCCATTTCAATGGTATTAATATTATTTGTGAAGTTGTTTGAGTCTTTCTCGAAAATCAAATTGTAAGTCTTCGTGTAGTTTGATTATTTTTTTTTCAATATTTTCAATTTGCTTTAAAAAAATTTTTGTCAGAGTAAGATTGTTACTTATTGAAGGATTAAGTGTTTTAAGTTTGTAACAATAATATATTAGTAGTTCAACTTCAGTTTCTTTACTGTTAGAGTACCTGGCATATTTTTTCAATAAACGTAAAATTTTACGTACACTTTTTTTAATATAAAAATAACTCTTCTTATTTATTTCTTCAAATAATTTATCGACTTGCTCTTTTATTCCATTAACATAAAAATCTTCATCTTCAGATTCAAATAACAAATAGGTGAGTAGTTCTTTGTTTTCAATTTTGAAACGTGCAAGCCTTAAGCATAATTCCCTTAAATAGTCTTCATCTAAAGTTTCTAATTCTTTTCTAAGTTGTATGACTGTGGCAGCTTTCATAATACTTGTAATAATACAATATTTTTGAGAAATAATTCAAATTTATAAGTTAATCAATGATGCTTAGTCCATTTGCAAATTTCTTATAATTTTAAATTATTATTATTATGTTTTCTTGATTTGATTAATTCTATAATTGTACTTTTGTTTGAATATTATGGATTCAATTACTCAAATAGTGCTGGGAGCGGCTTGCGGTGAAGTCGTACTTGGAAAAAAAATAGGTAACCGTGCATTACTTTTTGGTGCAATAGGCGGTACTATTCCTGATTTAGATGTGTTTGTTGGTAAAATAATTTACAATAGCGAGATAGATTCTATGGCGTTTCATAGAGGGTTTATGCACTCATTTCTATTTGCTATTTTGGGAGCCTTTGTCTTTGGGTTTTTGGCTTTTTGGCTTTATAATCGTGGAAAACGTTTTGGTATGACTACTCAAAAGGATTGGGTTTGGTTATTTTTTGCATCAATTTTCACACATCCAATTTTAGACTCTTTTACTGCTTATGGTACCCAGTTGTTTGCGCCTTTTTCAAATTATAGAGTTGCTTTTAATAATATCTCCGTAGCAGACCCAGTATATACACTTCCTTTTTTGGTGTTGTTAATAGTGGTTATGTTTTTCAAAAGAACTTCAACCAAGCGTCGTCTATTTTTAAAGCTAGGTTTAGGAGTTAGTTCTCTGTATATGACGTTAACACTGATTAATAAATGTTATGTCAACGGAGTTTACAAAAAAGCTTTGGAGGATGAGAAAATTAATTATTTGCGTTTTCAAACTCAACCTACAATTTTGAATAATTTTTTGTGGTACGGAATTGCTGAAACAGAAACTGCTTATTTTGTTGGGTTTTATTCAATTTTGGATACTAAATCTACTATAAGTCGTTGGCACAAGTTGCCAAAGAATCATAATTTGATTAGTGATAATATTAAAGACTTAGAAACCCTTGCCTGGTTTAGTGGTGGGTACTACAATTTGAGTGAAACAGCAGATTCCAAAACTTATTTGTTTAAAGACCTAAGGTATCCGTTAATGGATGAAGAAGACCCTAACTCGACCATTTTTAAATTTAAAATCACCAAATCAGGTGACCGCTGGGAGGCTGCCCCGTTTTATGCCCCTAATGTTAACAGAAGTTCTTTAAACTCTTTTTGGGCACGTCTTAAAGGGATTTAAGAAATTACACCAATTTTTTGCATACATTCTTTCATCTTATTGTAAGTGCGTTCAATATCATTGTCTAATCCAATTGAAAATCGAATAAGTCCATCAGTTAGTCCCATTTTTCTTTGTTCATCTTCTGGTATTTCAGAAGAGGTAGAGCTCCCTGGTGCGCTAAATAAGGTTTTATAAAATCCTAAGCTAACCGCTAAGTATCCTAAGTTTTCTTTTTGCATTAACTCCATTAAACCATTTGCTTTTTCTAAGTTTCCCACATCAATGGTCATCATTCCTCCAAATCCATATTCAGAATTCATCATGCTTTTGAAAATTGTATGCGATGGATGTGATTTTAGTCCTGGATAGACTGTTTTTACACCGTCATTTTCAAATTTCTGAGCCAAGTACATTGCGTTTAAGCTATGTTGTTTGATTCTTATATGAAGAGTTCTAAGGTTTTTTAATATTGAAGAAGCTCGAATACTATCCATAGTAGCTCCAAATAACATGGCAGCTCCATCAATAACACTTCTTAAGCTATCTATCATTTCTTGTGTTCCGCAAACAACTCCACCAACTGTATCGCTAGACCCATTAATGAATTTGGTTAAACTATGAATGACAATGTCGGCTCCAAGTTCTTTTGGAGAAATCGAAAGTGGTGAAAATGTATTGTCTACAACTAGTTTTAGGTTGTGTTTTTTAGCGAGTTTAGCTAGGCTTGGGATATCTGCCACCTCTAACAAAGGATTGCTTATTGATTCACAATAGAGCACGGTGGTTTTAGGTGTGATTGCATCTTCTACACTTTCAAGATTTGTGATGTCAACAAAACTTGTATTGATATTTATTTTTGGAGCAAAATTTTTCAAAAAGGCATAGGTGCCTCCGTAAATTGTGCGGCTAGAAACAACGTGATCATTAGCAGTACATAACTGCATTAAGACTGAAGTAATTGATCCCATTCCAGAAGCAGAAACATTTGCTGTTTCTGTACCTTCCATAGCTGCAAGCGCTTGTCCTAAGTACAAGCAAGATGGAGTAGTGTGCCTGGCATATAAATAACAGCCTTCTGCATTCCCTTCAAACATATCAAACATTGTTTTAGCTGATTGGAAAGTGAAAGTAGAAGAATCTGACACTGATGGGTTGACCCCACCAAATTCTCCAAAAAATTGCAAGTCCTGTATTTTATTTGCAGGTTTATTAGTCATGTTATTAGTGTTATTTTTATCAAATTTCATTAATCTTAGGATTAATTACAACAATTATATTTATTTTTAATAAATAAAACTATATTTTAATATATATATAGATAATTAATTTATATTTTTAATATATATAATAATAATAAGAATTTTTTTCAAAATGAAACTTGATGTAATCGATACCACACTTTTGAACCTTCTTCAGTTAGATTCAAAGCAAACTAACAAGGAGTTATCTTCTAAACTTGAAATGTCTGTGACGGCGGTTTATGAACGGATTAAAAAACTTGAAAAGGCAGGGATTATTGATAAATATGTTGCTTTAGTTAACAAACAAAGTATTGGAAGGGCTTTTGTAGCTTTCTGTCACATAAAATTAGTAAAACATTCTCAAGAACTTGTAAATCAATTTGAAAAAGAAGTATTAAC
>JAQWYU010000265.1 GCA_029253805.1 Flavobacteriaceae bacterium
ATTAATAATTTAATGATTTAATTAAAAATATTAATATGTTGAAAAATGAATTAGCAGAGAGGAAGGGATTCGAACCCTCGATACGTTGCCGTATACACGCTTTCCAAGCGTGCGCCTTAAGCCACTCGGCCACCTCTCTAGTTTTAGCAAAAACTGTGAGTCAAATAAAAAGAAAATTGTTTAATTTTTAAAATTTTTAAGATTTAATTTATGATATTTCTCCGCGAAGGTCAGATTCAAAAACAGTTTTAAACATTTTTCTAGAAATTTTAAGTCCCAGCATGTACATTAGCTTAGTTAAGGCAGACTCTGTTGTCATATCTTTCGCAGAAATAACTCCCAACTCCTCTAGCAACTTACCAGTGTGATACTGATTCATTTGAACCCCCCCACCGGCACATTGGGTTACATTCACTACGTAAATACCTTTTTCTATGGCTTCCTTTATTGCTTGAAGAAACCAATGATAAGTAAATGCATTTCCACTTCCATAGGTCTCAATTATAACTGCTTTTAATTTTGGAATTTCTAAAATTGCGCTCAAAACTGTTTGAGAGATTCCAGGGAATAATTTAACCAATGCAACATTGTCGTCTAGCTCCTTATGAACACAAAAAGATGCTTTTGAGTAGTTTTTTAATAATATTTCGTGGTTTATATTTAAATGAACTCCTGAAGTCAATAAAGCTGGGAAGTTTAGTGAAGAAAACGCTTCAAAATAATCTGCGTTTATTTTAGTAGTTCGGTTACCCCTGTATAGCTTATATTCAAAATATAAACCTACTTCATTTATAATTGCTTTGTTATTATTTTGTAATGCCGCAATTTGTATTGCAGTGATTAAATTCTCTTTAGCATCAGTACGTAAATCTCCTATTGGCAGTTGAGATCCAGTGAATATCACAGGTTTAGATAAATTTTCTAACATAAAACTGAGTGCCGAGGCTGAATAGCTCATAGTGTCACTACCATGCAATACCACAAAGCCATCGTACACCGCATATTTTTGCTCTATAATTCTAGCAATTTCTATCCAATGAGATGGGTTTATGTTAGAAGAATCTATTGGAGTTTCAAACGAGATATTATCTATAGAACAGTCTAATAAGTTTATTTCTGGAATCTTTTCTAATAGATAAGTAAAATCAAATACATGCAAAGAAGCGGTCACAGGATCTTTAATCATCCCAATGGTACCACCAGTGTAAATTAATAGAATTTGAGGGTTCATTTATTATCTTTTAAAAATAGACTTTGAGTTTTCAGTCGTAATTGATGCAATTTTTTCTGTTGAGGTCTTATAAAGTTCAGAAAGTTTTTCTAAAACATTTAATATGTAACTGCTTTCATTGCGTTTCCCTCTAAAAGGGACGGGTGATAAATAAGGAGAATCAGTCTCTAAAACAACATGTTCCAGGCTAATCTTATTTAAAAACCGATCTATTCCTCCATTTTTAAAAGTAGTAACTCCTCCAATGCCCAACTTCATATTATAAGATATCGCTTTCAGTGCTTGGTCTAAATTTCCCGTAAAACAATGAAAAATTCCGAACAAATCAGAACCTTTCTCTTGTTCTAGCACGTGAAAAACTTCATCAAAAGCATCTCTGCAATGAATCACAACAGGAAGATCATACTGCTTGGCCAATTGAATTTGTGTTCTAAACACCTCTTGCTGTAGCTTTAGATTACTATTATCCCAATAGAGGTCTATTCCAATTTCTCCAATTGCAACAAACTTACGAACTTTGAGTTGATCTTCAATGTGGGTTAATTCTTTTAAGTAGTTTTTTTTAACATGAGTAGGGTGCAATCCAGTCATTAAAAACATATGATTTGGATAACTAGCTTCTAAAGAATACATAGCATCAGTGTACGTGGAATCAATTGCAGGAATAAAGAATCGACTGACACCAACTGCTAAGGCACGCTGAATAACTTGATCTCTATCTTCATCAAATTGTTCAGAATAAAGGTGTGTATGTGTATCTGTGATTATCATTATACAAAAATAAGATTTTGAATAGTATATTTGTAAAAATAATTTACTTTGAAAACAACCATAGATGATTTATCTAACTTTTTGAAAAATAAATCATACTTTAAGATAAAATTACATGCGATTAATTCAAATCACTTTACGTTAATACTAAAAGTCAATAAAGTTAAAGGAGTTTTTATTTTGGATACTGGCGCCTCTTCATCGTTCATAGATCTTAAGCTCAAGGATAAGTATAACCTAAAACTAGAAAATTCCAGGATCGAAACTAACGGAGCTGGACCATATAAGTTAATTACAATCGTGTCTAAAAATAATTACATAAAAATTGGGGACTGGGCTTGTAGAAGATTACAAATAGCATTAATCGATTTGAGTAACATAAATGATGTATTTGAATCTATTGGAACCAATCCAGTTGATGGGATAATTGGAGCTGATATTTTAAAAAAAGGAAATGCAATTATCGACTATAAAAAAAAATATTTATACTTAAATTACTAAAACAACAAATCCCACAATTTCAGAATTTGTTGTTTTAGTGACAAAGTTTTATTAATCTTGAACCTGAAAGGTAATAGGAAGTGAATAGGGTACAACAACTGCTTTTCCGCGCTGACGACCTGGTTTCATTTTAGGAAGCATATTGATAACTCGAGCAGCTTCTTTTTCAAGTCTTGGATGTGGTGCTCTTGAGCGAACTCCAACAACATTTCCTCTTTTGTCAATTTTAAAAATAACATTAATCCTTTGTCTACCAGACAAACCTAAATCTCCTGCTAAATCTGTATTAAATTTCCGCTGAACAAACTTCGCTATTTTAGCTGACATACATTTACGTTTCGCAGAATTTGATCCTTTTTCGCATCCTGGGTATTCTGGCACATTTTCAATTACTGAAAATGGGACTTCAACATCTTCATAGACTTCTTCGACTACAATATCCTCTACTTCAATTTCTTCTTCTTGATCGGTTTCTGTTGACTCTATTACGGTTTCTTCAATTTCCTCCTCATCTTCAACAATATCAATAACTTCCGGTGCTGCTGGAGGCGGAGGCGGGGGCGGAGGCGGCTTAACTTGGTCAAGTAAAATCATTTCTTCATCTAATTCTTCTTCTAAATCTAACTTCCCTATATCAATTAACGATTTATCAAAAGTTTTATAATTAATAGCGGTGTTAGTTAAAAATAGCATTAACGCCAATCCAACTGCAAAATAAATTGAACCATTTCTACTAACGTTTGCTTTTGGGTTTTTCTTTGATTCCATGATCAGTATTTTAAAATAGTGGTATAAAATTAATTAAAAAAATTACAAATACACAAAGCATTACGTCTTTTTAATAAGAAGTTTGTTTTTTGTGTAAATTAAGCCAGCCATTGATATTGCCCCCATTATGTTTGCAAAAAAATCAAATACATCTTTTGTTCTGCCTATAGAATCTATCCCCTGTATAAGCTCAATAACCGTACCAAACAGAATAGAAAAAAAAAGAGCAATAAGCAGACTTCGCTTTAAATCAAATGATTTAAAGGACAAAAACCACATTAGACAGAACATGGCATAAAATAAAAAATGTGCGATTTTATCATTAAAACCTGTATTTAATTCTGGAAAATTATTGCCAAGATTAACTAAGCTTAACACAGCAATTACTATTGTATACAATATAGTTGCGCTAAAAATAGTTATTTTTTTAGGCACCTATTAAAGATTTATAATTATCTGCGTTTAGCAAAGAATCTAGCTCTCTAGAATCAGTCACTCTAATTTTAATCATCCAGCCCTCACCGTAAGGATCTTCATTTACTTTCTCAGGTACTTGCTCAAGAGACTCATTAAATTCTATTATTTCGCCTGCAACTGGCATGAATAAGTCTGACACTGTTTTGACTGCTTCAACAGTTCCAAAAACAGCCTCAGAATCAAGAGTCTCATACAAATTATCTACTTCAACATAAACAATATCTCCTAACTCTCCTTGTGCAAAATCAGTAATTCCGACAGTAACTACGTTATCTTCTAGTTTGACCCACTCGTGATCTTTTGTGTATTTTAAGTTTGATGGTATATTCATTTTTGTGTCTATAATGTTTAATTAATTTCCAAAATTATATCTCAAAGTAAACCCTGAACGAATCGTTGTTTGAGGAAAAGCTGTTGATATTGCATATTCAGAGAATGCATAATCAAAATATAATATTGCTGTTAGGTTCTTACTAAAAGCATAATCTGCTGAGTATCTCATGCTCCATATAGTTTGTCCTGCACTCACTTGATTATTATCAAGATCTAAATATCTAATTATAGTCTTATTATTTCTGATAGATACATCTGCCTTCATGTTTAAATCACTTTTTATAACATTTCTAGGCCCGGCAAGTTTTGACCGTATTTTTAAACCTTTTATTCTATAGCCTAATCCAAAAATATATTCGTCTCCTTGGATTTCAGTCAATAAATTATTGTCAAAACTCAGAGACAAACTACGATCTTTTTTAATCTCAGCTGTTAATTTAACTGAGTTTTTCATCTCCATATCTATTTTTACTAGAGGGCTAAATTGCTCAACGAGATTCACATTGCTGTACAAAGTTTGCGCTTTATAATTACCTGATTGATCTTTAGTCTCTAATTGTTGAGAAGAATAATCTAAATTAGGGTCAGCTGCTACATAATCAAGATTCGTTCTAAATTGATTGATCGTGTAAGATGCATTGTATCCGTGAGTCAACGAAAATCTTTTAAAACGTTTTTTAAACCATTTGATTCTCATAATTCCCGTATACTTTAAGGTCCAATTTGGAATTGGAATATCACGGAATGCATTCAAACTGATATTTCTTGAGTTATCTCCTGAGTAAGCTGCTAAAAACGAAGGCAACAACACAGATTGACTGTTTTTCCCGAAACCTTGTGGGTAGCCCTCTGAGTCTAGAGAATAAGGAGTTGAGCCATAAAATTCACGCGCTAAGCGATTAGCTATTACAAGACGGTTTGATTTAAACCTATCAAATGGTTCAGAACTATTTTCATCACTTTGACTAAAAGCTGTCTTAATTAAAGAAGTTGAAATATTATAATTTCCAAAAGTATTTTGAATAAGCGAATTATAAACATTACTCAAACCGTCACCACTAGAGTCGGTCGTATTAAAACTTTCAGAATAATTAGTAGCAAAGGTTTTTCCTCCACTCAAATCAATTTTTAAATCTGTTATTGGCTCCATATTAACTGCATAGTCAATATTTTGATTATGAGTCTCAGTATACTGTTGGTTAAATTGTGAAAAGGTAGTTAGCCATCCCTTTTCAGCAGCAATTCTTCTGATATCTCTCTGGCTACCAAAAGTATATCCAGCTGTAGGCCTTAGAGTGCCCAAGAATCCAGGCGTTGGAATATAGCCCGGTAAAAAGGAGCTATTAATCTCAGAATAATTAAACTGAGCCCTGTCGATAGCTGTCAGTATCCCAATACCAAATTCCTTTAAATTATTTTTTTTCACCTTCGACTTGCCGTTAAAACCTCTTGATGGACGGCTTGACCTTCTTGGCCTCTTAACTCCAAAATATTGGTATAATTTTCGCATGTCTAAAGAAGTGTTCAGATTATGCTGACTTGCATTTGATATTGAATTTCCAAGGTCGTAAGACTGTCCGTCTATACTTATATCTCCAAACAAATCAGATCCTTTATTCCATTGAAAGTCCCCTGTATAAGAATAGTTTGAAGACACAAAACTAAACGTAGGAAATTTATTAATTGGAAGCTCATAATTGACCCCTAGTTGCTGTGTGTGTTTATTCGGATCTCCAAAATCAAAAAAACGATTCCAAATCCCAAGAGACGGATCTTGATCTCCGTCTAACTGACCATCAATAAAATAATTTCTTACAATATTATTGTTTGAAGCAGTAAAGTTTAGACGTAAATCGTCTGTTAATTCATAGTTGATGGTGTACTGAAAATCAAAAGTATAATTTCTTCTAATAAGTTCGTTAATTGAAATATTATCACTTCCTAATCCTGCATCTCTAAACTTTTGACTGTTATATTGTCTGATAAAATCTGAGTTAACAGCAAGGGTTGAGGGGAGTAAATTTAGATTAAAATCTTTTATTAACTTCCAATATTTGTTAGTAAAGATAGAGTCATTATTTTTAAATGGCTCAATTTTTAGTGGTTCAAAACTATAACTATAATTAGCACCAACTCTAATATTTTGATCTAGTGAATTTTCAATTTCAAAGTCTCGATGCTTAATTTCGTTATAAGAATAATTCATCGTTAAGTTTTCTACGTCGTAAACTCTAGGATTTGCATCACCTGTACGCTGTTTCTTTACTCCAATAAAATTGATACTCTTTCTTTTTGTGTAATCTTCAGACTGAGCCTTGATACGCTCTCGGTCATCTGTATTTAAAGCTGTAGTCAATCTGCTGTCAAGTTTTAAATCTTTATATTGTTGATCATATTCTGGAGTTATTAGCACTTCACTTTGACCATAGTTAAATGGAATTTCTAATCCCCATTTTTTAGGAAATAATTGACCAATATTTGTATTAGTAACAAAATCATACTGTTTTGAATCTTCTCGACTTCTTTCATTTGGTCCTTGTTCCAAGCTGCCAAAACCAGTAGTTGTTCGCTTAGCAGTCGCGTTAATATTGATGAAATCTGCAATATTAGAATCCATACTCATTATTGCAGCCCATCCTCCTTGGTTGTCCATATCTGCTAGCCGAAGTTCATTAAACCAAACTTCGGCGCATTGTGGGGAACTACCAATATTCTTAATACCTACCATCAATGTACGTATATCTCCAAAATTTGGATTCCCTTTTATAGCAATCCGCTGTTCAATAGGAGCTTCATTTAACGACGAACTTAAATTTAGTGAAAAAGGAGTGAATTCATTAACAGGATTTTCTTGCAGCTCTCCATCAATGATAGTATAAAAGGTTGGGTCCTCATTGCTTAAGGTTCCAAGACTAATTCCATTAGATTTAATTTGCTCAAGAAATTTTAAAGGGACATTTATTTCATTATATTCTGGCCAAACTTCATTATCGGAAGCACCTGTAGCGCCTGAAGATTTTCTTAGTGGGATTTCAATCTGATAGTAGTTTTGAGTAAGGTCGTTACCCATTCTAATAAAACCAACTAGGTCTCCTTGATTAAAACTATTGATTTCACCATCCTCGGCATGAATAAACATTTTTAACTTTTTATATTGACGCATATCCACATTAACATTTTTAAAAACTCCTCTAGCGTCCTCACTTTCTAATTCACAAACATCCACTACTAAAGATTGTTCGTTTTGTCGAACAATACTATTATTATTATTTAACTGTTCACGCACAACTCCTGGTGGAGATGTGTAACTTCCGTCATTTTCTTGAATTCCAATAATTCCAACACTAAAATCAGTAGTTTCTAACTCAGTTGACTGGTTGGAATCGTCATCTAATGACTGCTGATAACGACGCCAATCACTACGAACCAAGTCCAAAGTTCCAAATCTAAGAACTGTTGATTCTGTGAATTCCTTCAAGTACAATCGGGCAAAGCGTACAGATCTAAAGTCAGAAACTCCACCAACAGCATTTGTGAATTCAGAAAGAGGTATTCTATACTGGTACCAATTTATAATTCCTGACGAGGATCCGTTTGGAAGTGTAATATTTGAAATTGACTTTCTATCGACAATGTAGGGATTATTTAAATTATTAAAGTCTGCCGAAGAAATTCCTATTTCATACTCAAAATAGCTATCGATAGTATTCATTGTATTGTCTCTATTAATATCCTCAACATCTGGCTGGGTTGTGGATCCACGGTTAGTTTCCGAAAATGTATCTGGTGAGTTTCCCTCTAACCCATTATATTTCTTGTAGCGATCGAATATGTTTCCTTCTGTGTTTAAATAATATTTGTAGTTATCATTTGCAGGGTCTTCGAGTGCGGAAAAAGATGTAAATCGTGGATCTATTGATGATATTTCTTGAGAATCATCATATCCATCTAGCCCGACATCTTGGTTTCTTCGTTCATCTCCTTGTGAAGAAAAAGCATAAATAAGAGACTGATTTAGCGGACTGACAGATCCCCATGTTGTGGTTGGTAAAAGACTAATATCGCCGTCTTCAGGAAGTCCATTTTCATATTGTTTTCTCCCATCCTTTATAACATCTTCCGAAATGTTTCCTAGATTTAAAACGAGTTTTCCACCAGGGTTTGAAGGATTGTTAAGGAATGGGTCCATTAACCAAAACTCAATATACTCTACGTTTGCTTGTTCAAAATCTGTTGATGTAAGTTGTCTTGATATTCCTGCCCAACTATTTTGTGGCGTATCTAAAATTCCATCTTCAGCCCCTTGTTTGTAATTATATGGACCTCTTTCAGAAGGATTATAAACTAAATCTAATGAGTTTATAATTGTATATTGGCCTGTTACTAAATCAACCTGCGGAAATAACTCATCAATAAATATTCTTCTAGTGTAAAGATCTGAAATGTCATCATCTGTGATTTCCCCAGGTCTCTGTCCACTGTAAAATATTGGGTCGACAGTGTACCAATTTAAATGAGCCCTATCAAATCCATTTTGATATCCGTAATCGTCTTCTAAACCTTGTGTATAAACACGCCCGAGCCCTTTTGGACGACTTGACAAAAACCATGACTGTGGAGTCAGCAAGCTAATTCCGTTTTGAGAACCCTCAAAATCGTCAACATAGGAAGTAATTTCACTGTCGAAATCAGTGCCTTTTGGTGCACCAGGTTTTAAATATGCAAACTCAGTTCT
Organism: Flavobacteriaceae bacterium; assembly: GCA_029253805.1. Classification (GTDB taxonomy): domain Bacteria; phylum Bacteroidota; class Bacteroidia; order Flavobacteriales; family Flavobacteriaceae; genus Hel1-33-131. The sequence goes on from JAQWYU010000265.1 coordinate 8,817, forward strand.
GAGTGAGATATTTGATTCGACATCAGTATCAATATTTGGTAATTTATTTGCTATGCGTGTCAAAAAAGGGATCTCAGTTGAGTAATTCCCGTTGAAGCCAAAAATTGTGTTGTTTATTGGTTCAGTACCATAGTTTGCTTTTTGTGTGATTGGTCGTTCATTTAAGTTTAAAAATGTTGCACCCAAAACAAAATTTTTATTAAATTGATGTTCAATGTTTAGCCCTGTAAATCTCTTGGTTTGCTGACCAAAAACAGCATTGTTTTCTACAGACACTTGAATAGGAGTATTAGATGCTTGCAGTGAAGGATCTAAGATTTGTACTGTCCCCATTTGATAGTTTACAGTATAGTCTACACCTTCAATAAGTACGCGCCCTCCAGCGGTTACATTAACTGAACCTCTTGGAACATTAAATGCCCCTATTGGTATCCCAGAGCTCCCTGAAGACTTATAACGACCACGCATCAAAAACTTATTTTTGTCATTGTCTAAAAAAGCAGCTGTTTTAGTATTTTGATAAAGAGATTTGTAAACGTACTTTAATTGATTTGGATTATAGGTTCCAGGAACGGACTCATCTCCAGTATAGTTCTCAGAGCTAGTTAATCTTAAGGTTTCGAATAGAAAACTCCCAAAAGGTTCAACCTTTGTAAAAATAATTTTTCCGTTTTGAGGAATGACCGTAACTCCTGGAACAAAATCAAAAAAACCATCCCCTTTATTTTGAGGATCATTGTTAAAATTAAGTCGATCGAAATTAAATAATCGAATTAAAGGTATTTCATTTATAGGGTCTTGATTTCCTATTGGACTGGGAAAAGGGG
>JAQWYU010000266.1 GCA_029253805.1 Flavobacteriaceae bacterium
CTGCTAAACGTAAAGCTTCCTTAGCAACGTCAAGTGGTACACCACCGACCTCAAATAAAATTCTTCCTGGCTTGACAACAGCAGCCCAGTATTCAACTGCTCCTTTTCCCTTACCCATACGAACTTCAAGTGGTTTTTTGGTAATAGGCTTATCTGGAAATATTTTAATCCATAACTGACCTTCTCTTTTCATGTGCCTGGTTGCAGCAATACGAGCAGCCTCAATTTGACGTGAAGTTAAAAAGTTTGAATCAAGTGATTTTATACCAAACATCCCGTTCGAGAGTTGGTGTCCTCTCTCAGAGTTTCCTTTCATGCGTCCCTTCTGGACTTTACGAAATTTTGTTCTTTTTGGTTGTAACATTTTCTTTTAATTTATAAAAAATTACTTTTTACGGCGATTCTTTGAATTTGAAGAACGACCTCCCCTATCTTGACCTTTTGAAAGACCAACTAATGGTGATAATTCACGTTTTCCATATACCTCACCTTTCATAATCCACACCTTAATACCTAATCTACCATAAGTAGTGTGAGCTTCTACTAAGGCATAATCTATATCAGCTCTGAAAGTAGACAAAGGAATCCTTCCATCTTTGTAATGTTCATTACGTGCCATTTCGGCACCATTTAAACGTCCACTGATTTGAATTTTAATACCTTCTGAGTTCATGCGCATAGTAGCTTGAATGGCCATTTTGATTGCACGTTTATAAGAAATACGGTTTTCAATTTGACGAGCAACACTCGATGCTACTAGAAATGCATCAAGCTCAGGCCGTTTAATTTCAAAAATATTTAATTGAACTTCTTTATTTGTTAGTTTTCTTAGTTCTTCTTTTAGCTTGTCCACTTCTTGGCCACCTTTTCCAATGATAATACCTGGGCGGGCTGTTGTGATAGTAACAGTGACTAGTTTAAGAGTTCTTTCTATAATTACTCTGGAAACACTAGCTTTAGCTAAACGAACAAAAATATACTTTCTAATTTTATCATCCTCAGCAAGTTTGTCTCCGTAATCGTTACCTCCGTACCAGTTAGATTCCCATCCTCTGATGATTCCAAGGCGATTTCCTATTGGATTTGTCTTCTGTCCCATTTATTAATTGCTTTGTATGTTATTGTTAGCTCCTAGAACCACTGTAACGTGGTTAGATCTTTTTCTAATTCTGTGCGCACGGCCTTGAGGTGCTGGACGTAGTCTCTTTAGCATGGATCCCCCATCAACTCTGATTTCTTTTACAAATAAATCAGCGTCTTCGACACTAGCATCTTCATTTTTTGATTGCCAGTTAGCTACAGCCGACAGAACTAATTTTTCTAGGCGGCGTGAAGCTTCTTTGGAACTAAACCTTAAAACGTTGAGTGCCTTTTCTAACTTTTCGCCTCTAACTAAATCAGCTACTAAGCGCATTTTTCTTGGTGACGTAGGACAGTTATTAAGCTTTGCAAAAGCAATTTGCTTTTTCTCAGCTTTAATAGCGTCTGCCATCTCTTTTTTACGACTTCCCATAGCTCTTATTTTTTTCCTTTATTTTTAGCACCAGCGTGTCCACGAAATGAACGCGTGGGTGAAAATTCTCCTAATTTGTGACCTACCATGTTTTCAGTAACATATACTGGAACAAATTGTCGGCCATTATGAACTGCAATTGTTTGTCCAACAAAGTCAGGTGTAATCATACTGGCTCTAGACCAAGTTTTGATAACAGTCTTCTTGTTAGTTTCTACATTAGTAGCTACTTTTTTCTCTAATTTATAATGAACGAAAGGTCCTTTTTTTAATGATCTTGCCATGTCTTATTATTTCTTTCTACGTTCTATAATATATTTACTACTTGCTTTAGTTTTAGAACGGGTTCTAAATCCTTTTGCAGGAATACCATTTCTAGAACGTGGATGTCCGCCTGATGATTTTCCTTCACCACCACCCATTGGATGATCGACCGGATTCATAACAACTGGCCTAGTTCTTGGGCGCCTTCCTAGCCAACGACTTCTACCTGCTTTACCGGAAACCATCAACTGATGATCAGAATTGGAAACAACCCCAATAGTGGCAAAGCATCCTAATAAAAGTAAACGTGTTTCTCCAGATGGTAATTTAACAGTAGCAAACTTACCATCTCTTGCCATTAATTGAGCGAATGCCCCAGCACTTCGTGCCATAACAGCGCCTTGTCCTGGGCGTAACTCAATACATGAGATGATTGTTCCTAGGGGAATTTGGCTCAATGGCATTGCATTTCCAACCTCAGGATCAACTCCTTCACCAGAAACTAAATTTTGACCTACACGAAGTCCATTTTGAGCTATGATATAGCGTTTTTCACCATCTTGGTAATTGAGAAGAGCAATATATGCAGTTCTATTTGGATCATATTCAATAGATTTTACTTCAGCTGGAATACCAGTTTTATTTCTTTTGAAATCTATAATGCGATACCTCTTCTTGTGACCACCACCGATGTAGCGCATGGTCATTTTTCCTTGACTGTTTCTACCACCTGAACGTTTTTTCGGAGCTAATAAACTTTTCTCCGGCTTGTCAGTAGTTATGGCATCATATCCATTTACTACTCTAAATCGCTGTCCTGGGGTGATTGGTTTTAATTTTCTTACTGACATGTTGGTCTAATTAGATATTAGCGTATAAATCAATTGTTTCACCTTCCGCCAGTTGTACAAGTGCTTTTTTTACAGCATTTGTTTTACCATGTTGAATTCCAGTTTTTGTAAATTTGGTTTTTCGATCTGGACGGACATTAATAGTTCGAACTTTTTCCACAGAAACACCATAAGCAGCTTCAACTGCTTTTTTAATTTCTACCTTATTGGACTTAGTATTCACTTGAAAGCTGTAGCAGTTTTTCAACTCACTAGCTAGTGTTGCTTTTTCTGTGATTATTGGTTTAATTAAGATACTCATATGGTTTTCTTATTTACTTAAATTCGTTTCAATATTTTTTAAAGCGCTCTCAAAGAGTACTATTTGATTAGCGTTCAATATCTTGTAAGTACTAATTTCTGAGTCAATTAGGACTTCAGAAGCCTTTAAATTTCGCGAGGATAAATATACATTATTATTTGATTCACCGAGAACAAACAAAGATTTTTTGGAATCGAGATTCAACGCCTTTAAAACGGCTGTAAAATTCTTAGTTTTGGGGGAATCAAAAGTGAAATCTTCTAAAACAGTAATAGACTTCTCAGAAGCTTTGATTGTTAAAGCCGACTTACGTGCTAAGCGTTTAACATTTTTGTTTAGTTTGAAACCGTAGTTTCTTGGCCTTGGACCGAACATTCGACCACCACCTTTAAACAAACCTGACTTGATACTACCTGCACGAGCAGTACCAGTACCTTTTTGCTTTTTAATTTTACGAGTACTTCCCGTAATTTCAGCTCTTTCTTTTGCCTTATGAGTACCCTGACGCTGATTAGCAAGATATTGCTTCACGTCAAGATAAACGGCATGATTATTAGGCTCTATAGCGAATACATCTTTAGAAAGGTCTGCCTTTCGTCCTGTATCCTTTCCGTTTATATCTAAAACTGCTACTTTCATTATTTCTGAATCGTTACATAAGCGTTCTTAGCTCCAGGTATACAACCTTTTACTACCAATAAATTTTTATCAGTTACTACTTTCAGAACTCTTAAATTTTGAACTTTAACTGTATCGGTTCCCATTCGACCTGCCATTTTCATACCTTTGAAAACTCTTGCAGGGTAAGAGGCTGCACCAATAGACCCTGGCGCACGTAATCGGTTATGCTGTCCATGAGTCGCTTGACCAACACCGGCAAAACCGTGACGTTTTACTACCCCTTGAAAACCTTTACCTTTTGAAGTACCTGTAACGTCTACAAACTCTCCTTCAGAAAAATGTTCAACAGTGATGGTGTCTCCTAAATTGTAATCCTCATCAAAACCTTTAAATTCCGCGACTTTTCTCTTAACAGAAGTACCAGCTTTCTTAGCATGACCTAGATCAGCTTTGGTAGCACTTTTTTCTGTCTTGTCATCGAAACCTAGCTGGAGGGCTGAATAGCCATCAACTTCCTCGGTTCTGACTTGGGTAACAACGCATGGTCCAACTTCAAGAACGGTACATGGCATGTTTTTACCATTAGCGTCGAAGATGCTGGTCATTCCGATTTTTTTTCCTATTAACCCAGACATAATTATTTATTTATTATTTAACTTTTACTTTATTCCAAAACAAAAGGGTTAAAACACATTTCAACCCTGAATTGTATTTTTTCCGATTTTCCCTCGCACAAAGCTTGGGACATGTAAGTCACTGATTTACAGTGGCTGTATTTAAAAACAATGAATAATATCAAGTTTTCGAGCTGCGAATTTAGTTAAATTTAATCTATCCACCTAAACTATTTGTAAATTATTTTAAAAAACACCTTCTTTAAGACTAATTATTTGATTAAAAAAAGTAATCCAAAATAATTTAATTGAGCACTCATGTAGAATGCAATGCAAATCCAATAAAAACAAGAAATATTTAGATGTAAATTATTAAAAAAAAACACCATCCTAAGATGGTGTTTTTTTTTAATAATTTGTTAAGCAAAATAAGACCTTTACACTTTGATTTCAACTTCAACTCCGCTAGGCAATTCAAGTTTCATTAAGGCATCTATTGTTTTGGATGATGAGCTGTAAATGTCTAATAATCTCTTGTAAGAACTTAATTGAAATTGTTCTCTAGATTTTTTATTAACATG
>JAQWYU010000267.1 GCA_029253805.1 Flavobacteriaceae bacterium
TAGAATATTTTTTTTAGGGATTCTAACATTATCAAAAATTAATTCTCCAGTAGAAGATGCTCGTAATGACCATTTATTGTGTGTTTCAGGAGTTGAGAACCCTTCCATACCGCGCTCAACAATTAATCCGTGTATTCTACCTTCTTCATTCTTAGCCCATACAACAGCTAATTGTGCTATTGGGGAATTAGAAATCCACATTTTAGCTCCATTTAATAAATAGTGATCCCCCATGTCCCTAAAGTTTGTTGTCATTCCACCAGGATTACTACCGTGGTCAGGTTCCGTCAAACCAAAACATCCAATCCATTCACCACTTGCTAGTTTAGGTAAATATTTTTGTCTCTGTTCTTCATTTCCATATTTCCAAATAGGATACATTACTAGAGATGACTGCACTGAAGCTGTACTTCGTACACCCGAATCCCCGCGTTCAATCTCTTGCATAATTAATCCGTACGAGATTTGGTCAAGCCCAGCACCACCATATTCAGTTGGGATATAAGGTCCAAAAGCACCTATATCAGCCAGGCCACTAATGATTTGAGTTGGAAACTCTGCTTTTTGGGCATAGTCATTTATAATGGGAGAAATATCTCTTTTTACCCAATCACGAGCTGCGGTCCTAACAAGTTTGTGTTCTTCTGAAAGTAAATCGTCTAAATTGTAATAATCAGGTGCTTGAAACGAATCTGTTTTCATTGAGTTTATTTAAGATTAAATCAATTATTTTAACTAAAAAAGAGAATTTGTGAAATATTTTACAAATTTAGTTAATCTACTTGAAAATTCTATAATTTTAAATAAAAATCTTTAGTGAGATCTATGTACTCATCAGTGTATTGATGCCTGTTAATCTCGATAGCTAGTTCATTGATATCTATTTTTTGCGGTTTGAATGTGAGGCATATTAAACTACGTTTTAATGGACTATCTTTTTGTCCTCTAACTCTCGTGATTCGACTAGGGAAGAGACCAACTTTTTCAGCAAGACTTATGAAGTTTGTTTCTTCTTTAAATGGAATAATTATGTTGATTTGTCCTGTTTTTGATAATAATTTTGAAGCTGAATTTAGTAGTTCTTTAAAAGGTAAAGCCTCTTCAAATCGTGCCTTGTCTCGTACCTTATTTCCAGATTTAAAATTATCTGTGTAAAAAGGGGGGTTGGAGATTATTAAATCATAAGATTCGTCAATTTCAACAATAAACTCTTCCAGAGAAGCATGATAACAAAACAAGCGATCTGCCCAGTTTGAACTTTCAAAATTATGAACGCATTGTTTGTAGGCTTCAGCTTCAATTTCTATTGCGTCAATAATTTCTGCAAAGCTCCTTTGTGCTAGAATAAGTGCTAAAATTCCAGTGCCTGATCCAATGTCTAAAATTGTTTTAGGGGAATGGTTTAAAGAGGACCAAGCGCCCAATAATACGGAGTCTGTACCCACTTTCATTGCGCACCGGTCTTGTGAAATACTAAACTTTTTAAAATAAAATGGTTTAGCCATTAGTCTAAGTATAGTTCAATAAGTCCTTCAGGAGTATTTACTGTAATATTTTTATTAACTCTATCTATTTTTTTTATGAAATCGTCGTTAATCGGGATAAGAATTTCAATTCCATCACGATCAACTTCAAATAATGCCTGAGCCGAAGAGTCATTAACTCCTCTTATAATTCCAACATAGCCAAAATTTTCATCAACCAATTGAAAGTTAATTATTTCATGAAAATAAAATTTATCACCTTCTAGTTTTGGAAGTAAATCTAGAGGTAAATATAAATCGCTCTTTAAAAGTGCTTCAGCGTCTTCTTCATTGTTAATATCATCAAATTTTAATCTCAATAAATTAGATTTGTGTAGTTGTGATTTTTCTACAAAAAAAGGTACTAAAGTACTATTAAGATCAATAAATATAGCGTCTAAATTTTCGTAAATAGCCGGCTCGTCGGTGTCAAGTTTAGCTAAAAGCTCTCCTTTGAAACTATATTTCTTTACGATTTTTCCAAGAAAAAAACAGTCCTTAATTGTCATGATTTAGCAAAAAAAAACCTGGCAATATTGCCAGGTTTAAAGATATAATTTTTTTTAATTTTTATTTAGTTTCAGAATCAGGAGTTGGTTCTTCAGTAGCAGGTGCTTCTTCAGCGACAACTTCTTCAGTAGCAGGTGCTTCTTCAGCGACAACTTCTTCAGTAGCAGGTGCTTCTTCAGCGACAACTTCTTCAGTAGCAGG
>JAQWYU010000268.1 GCA_029253805.1 Flavobacteriaceae bacterium
TTATTAGGTAATCATTTTTACACTTCAATATATTTGAACGCAGAAGAAAATCAATTAATAAGTATGGATGGTACAACATTTAATCTTTCTTCAGAAAATGCTGAGGATTTAACTGATGAAGTCATCACGTTAATTAGTGGTATGTATTTTGGTAAAAAAGAATTTAATGCGTTTGAAGAACTAAATAAATCTAAACCATAGGCATATCCTTCTCTTTTCAGTTCAGCTATTTCTAAACCTCTTAATTAGGTTAAACACTTATTTCTTATATTTGAGTAAACTAACTTATTATGAAAAAAACACTTTTTGTTTTCTTTTTATTACCCTTTGCTTTTTCAGCTGATTTATTTGCTCAAGATTATATGAAATTGAGTAAAAAAAAGCTACGTATTGAACACCAAAAAAAAATAGATTCATTAAATTTATTGAACGAGGAAGTAAATTTTTTAAGATCTCATAAGGCACAAATAGAATCTAATTTAGTAGATATAAAAAAAGCATTAATTGATAAGACAAACTTTATTAATATCACTAATCAAGAATTAGTTTTAATAAAAGACTCTCTTAGAACAAGTATTTCTAAAAGTGATATCTTATTCAACGCAAATCAAAAATTAAAGGATAGCCTTATTTTTAAAATTTTTCAAAATGATTCTTTACTTTTGACTATTGATAAAATTAAAAGTGAATTATTATTATCAAGAGATTCAATAATAAGTATATCTAATTCATACAACAATTCTAAAGGGGTATCTCATTGGCGGCAAATAAGCAATTCTAAGTCTGAAATAAACGAGATGGATGTTACAATTCAAAATAAACCATTAGAAGTTTCGATGTGTTCACCAGGACAAATATTATTTTTTTACGATAAAGCAGTTATAGATGGGGATAGATTAAGATTAAAGAAAAGAGGTGATGTTATAATATTAACAGATTCTGTTGGTCAATCAATCCGATTTTTGACAAAAGGAGATGAAATGGTGCTTAAATATTATGATAAAAAAGGAGATCTACAACTTACATCCACATTTAATAAAGTATCTGAGAACAGGTATAAATAAAAATCTATTTAACTAATATCACTATAGCTTCAATGTGTTTCGATGGTAAAAAAGAGGCTAAAACTTAAGCCGTAGGCATATCTTTCCCCTTTAATTTAGCTATGTGTAAATCCCTTAAATAAGTTTCATCCATTTTTATTGTATTTGAGTATATTTGCCCATAATGAAAAAGGTTATCATTATGGCATATGGAAGAGTTATAATGGTAAATTGTCATAATAAAGTTACTATGATGAGGGTGGATTCGATAACTAATACTCCCCAACTTGAATTTACTAATAAATTTTTTTTAAGTAATTACTGATACAGAATTTATTAATAATTCTTTTGTAATGTACTTTTATATTTATCTCGATTATATGAAAATGACAAAAAAGGTATCTGACTTAATTTTTATTATTCTTTCAGCTTCAATATTAATAACATTTTCAGAGTGTGATTTTTTGGAAAAGAATATAGCTTTTTCGTTCATTCCTGTTTTAATTGCTTATTATTTAGGACAATATTCTCAGAATAAGTTCAAGAAATAATTAAAAAATACTGCCTAAAAGTTTGGGCTTATTAAACTTTGGGTCACAGATTATTCTTATAAATAATTTTTTAGTTCGAGCAACTTTTTTATTGTAGGTTTAAAATAGATTTAAAATGAAGAAACCAAACTGTCAAACTTAATTTAAAATGAAACATATTACAACATACATACTGATCATATTATCGATACAATTGTTCGCACAAAAGAAACACCCACGAGTAGAACAAATCGTTGTTCAAGACAAAATATTTAATGGACGAATTGACAAATATCCGATAACGATTTACTTGAAATATAAACAGTTTTCAAACTATCATTTCGGAGTATACTCTGTTCAGGGATGGTATTATTACGATAAAGTGAAAACTAAAATTCCTCTTACTGGTCTTTACAACTATCCGAATCTGACACTTTACCACTTTAATGACACAGACAAAAATAATGAATTATTAAACTTTAGGGAGATGAAAGATAATCATTGGGATGATATGGAATATTATGAAAACCTAAAAGACTACAAGGAAAAGTTTGTATTAAGTGATAACCAAAATTATTGGTTAAATGGAAGTGAAAGCCTTGAAGTCAAATTATTTCAAGAGGATTTGTCAATTGAGAAAGTAAATGAATATTTACTCCTAGATTCAACCACAGCTTTTGACCTTCACAATTTTGGTGATTGGACATGGAACTTTGAAATCACTGCATATAAAAACAATAAATTCATTCTCCAGTATGAGCATAGTTCACGGCTTTATGCTATGGGGCAATGCGGTGCCGGAACCGAAAAAGGATTTTTTGAACTTGAATTTAATAGTGATAATAAACTAATTCAATATCAAAAATTTGTAATTGGAAGTTGTAATAGTTCGATTTCAAATGAAGAAAAAGTTAAATTAAACAGCCAAATTATAATTTACCATTGCTACGATTATAAAAATAAAAAAACATATACTTTGACTGTGGATACAGGAAAACTTAAAATAGAAAAGGAAGAAAATAACCAAACCTAGCTACCTTAGCCCCTTAAAAAAGTATATCTTATATTTATTATATTTAAGAAAACTAAATTCTCATGAAGAATCGTACAGTACTGTCCATAATTATTATTTTTTCTTTATGTAGCTGCCTTCCTACAACTATTAATAAATCTTTGTATGCTAAAAGTGAAAATGCTAAGAAATTAATATTGTCAAAGTATGGCGACCCTTCAACGGTTAAAAATCAAGCAGACCAGGAAAAATGGAAATATGACTATATTAGTCCGTATAAGAGCAATAGAACCGTTATTTTTGACAAAAATGGTAAAATCATACAGAATAAGAAACACTACAAGAGTTTCCATATGCTTACAGGGCTCAATAAATACTCTTATATCTTAATAGGGGTTATATTGGCTTTAGGTCTTATCGTTGGTCCTATGCCTGCATTACTTTAGAAAGATGCTAAGTAATGCAGGCATAGGACCAACGATAAACGTATTTTCTTCTTCAAATTTAACCAATTCTAAAACACTTAGATAAACTAACTTTAGTTATATTTGAATTAACTTAATTATCTATGAAAAAGATACTACTAACACTCACTTTACTTGCTTCTTTAAATTCTTTTGGGCAAGTAATTGAAAGCTTTAAAAAGAAAACATCAAGCAACGCCAAAGTGCGGACTTTAATTCTAGATATCCTAAGGGCTTCTTTGTACAAAGATTACAAACAGGAATTTATTTTTGTTGTGAATACGCTTAATGTCTCCAATCAATATGCTTGGTTCGAAGGGACTGCTATTAGAAAAGACCGAAGAGAGGTTGAAACCGATGATTATGACGATTGTTGCCACGTGGAGGGACTTTTAAAGAGAAGTTATGGCAAATGGTATATTGTTGAGCTTGAAGCTTTTTCGACTGATATTTGGTATGAAGGGATATGGAATGATTATAATATCCCTAAGGCATTATTTAGTTGACGATACCGATAGTCTTCTCACTATTAATAATTTCAAATTTTTCTGTTCAGCTACTTCTAAAAATTATAACTTTACAAATAAAACATGCTAAGCAACTTAAAAAAAACGATTCTCTTTTTTCTTATTCTTTTCATTAAAACTTCTTATTCTCAGAACAAATATGAAAGTGTTTTAGATAAAGTTGAGCACTACAAAAACCTATTCGATTTGAATTGTGCTAAAGAAAAGGCCACTGATAATAGGGGGAATGGAAACCCTGATTTATATGGGACAAGAAACTTCAGAACTATCCTTCACGGTGTGGCATATAGGGGAGGTGGTAACAACTATTATCACACAACAAACAAAAGGAGTAATAAAAACCCTTTGCCTAATGACGGGTTAGAGAACTTGGCAAAACTAAGTTTTGACTCGGCGGTATACCTTTACAATGTTAACTTCGACTCCGCACCAAGAAAAACAGAGTCAACTAACGGAAATATTCTTGATTATTATCAAATTGGTGGTAACAATAAAAAAGAAGTTCGAACATTGCTTGAGATGACGTACGAATCAATTAAAAAAGCAAATAAAGGACCGCTATATTTACATTGTTGGAACGGATGGCATCAATCTGGATATGTTTCAGCTCTACTTTTAAGGCAATTTTGTGGTCTTTCTTCGAATCAAGGTGTTGATTATTGGAAAAAAAATACTGACACTTGGAACAATGGTTATGACAGAATTAAAACAGCTATAAGAGACTTCGTTCCTTATTCAGATTTAATCATCTCTGCTGAAACAAAGAAAGCTATTTGCCCATGTATTGATGGGCCCGCCAAAGAAATTAAGATGGAATTAAGCGAAAAAGAAAAGCTTAAAAGCACTCTTTTGACTAAGGTTCCATTTGCAAGAAACTCAACCGATATCTCTCCTGGAGCTTTAACGGCAATAGATGAGTACATTCTATTACTTAAAAGTAAATCTTTTTTAGATGTAGAAATCGGGGGTCACACTTCGTCTAGAGGTACTGATGCATACAATCAAACTATTTCCGAAAAAAGAGCAAAAATTGTGTACGGCTATCTTTTAAAAGAAGGTATTGAAGCTGAAAGATTAACATTTAAAGGATATGGTGAGAGTAAATTGTTGGATTTAGAAAATAACAAAAATGCAAATGACAGAAATAGGCGTATTGAGTTTAAAGTGACTGGAATTAATCTAGAAATTCAGTTTCAAAAAAACCAATATGAGGTCCCTAAAGAGTCAATTGAACAGCTTCTTTTTATTGTAGAATTATTAAATGCTAATTCTGAGCATAAAATAAATGTGGAAGGGCATACAGACTCCTCGGGTGACGTGAACTTTAACCAAAACCTTTCTAACTTAAGAGCAAAATCTGTTTATGAATTTATTACTAAACGGGGGGTAAACAAAGAAAGGGTTTCTTATGCAGGCTTTGGAATTTCTCAGCCAAGATATTCTAATGAAACTGTTGAAGGAAGAAATAAAAATAGACGAATAGAACTTAAATTAAGCCTAGATAAATGAAACAGTCTTGTTTTCTAACCTTATTGTTTTCCATTTTTTTTATCCACGGCCAGAGTGATTCTATTGTTATTTCACAATCAAGCGGTTCCTATGAAGCTTTTACACTTAAAGCTTCATCTAATTATGGCCAACTTGTGTATGAAATAGATGGAACAGAGCCAAGTAAATCTAGTAGAGAATGGAAAGATTCTTTAGCTGTAGATAAATCAAAAGTGATTAGTTTCGGCTTAATAGTAAATGATGAAGTTGTCCATAAAAAGACATGCTTCTATTTAATAAATTTTAATAGTACATTCCCTATTATGTCAATATCAACACCTGAGTCCAATTTATACGATCCACGTAGGGGTATTTACACAAAAGGTCAATGGGCCTTTCAAGACAGTACTGGATATTGGAAGAACGCAAATTATAATAAAAAGTGGGAAAGAAAAAGTAGAATAATATACCTTGATCTTAACGGAAGGGAAGTTGTAAATCAAAATGCTGGACTTAGAATATTTGGGGGGATGACTAGAAATGCAAGTGAAAAATCCTTAAGAATAGTCGCTAGGAAGACTTACGGCAAAGCGAAATTTAATTATCCTTTTTTTAAATATAGATCAAATAAAAAATATAAACACTTAAT
>JAQWYU010000269.1 GCA_029253805.1 Flavobacteriaceae bacterium
ATTAAATTTCTTTTCATCTTTTTGTTTTTTTAAAATTGAATTTTTGTTCCGATACTAACAGTCGTCATTGGCATGTATATACCAGACCCTGAAGAACTGATTAAAGTTTGTGGATTTAAACCTTTCCTAGCACTTAACATCATTAAGTTATCTCCAGAAACGTAAAAGCTCACATTTTCTAATTTAGCTTTACTAATAGCATCTTTAGGTAGTGTATACCCCAATCTAACATTGTTAAGAGACAAGTAATCTGCTTTGGTTAAGAAACGAGTTGATCTTGAGTTATGTTGAACATCAGTATTGTATCCAGCAGATATTCTTGGAACATTAGTAATGTCACCAGGCTGTTGCCATGCATTTCTAACATCTGTATGGAAGTTATCACTTCCTGCGAGACTTCTGTTTTGCATTACAGTTGCATATCCGTTGTCATAGATGTAACCACCAATACTGTATGTGAATTGTGCAGTTATATCAAAATTTTTGTAAGCTGCGTTTAGCCTAAAACCACCTGCAAGATCTGGTTGGTTATTTTTACCTACATACTTTTGAGTAGCATCTGCATAAGTTTCCGTTGATGTTTTTTGAACATTAGCGTTAGGGAATTCATCCATATATAGAGTCATACTATTAATAGCTGAATCACCTGCGTTAAATATTCCATCTCCGTTCATATCATCATAGTACAAGTTCCACAATGCGGCACCTGTAGCCGGGTTAACTCCCGCCCATTCTCTCATGTACCAGTCATATAATGATTTTCCAGCAGAAAATGCACCGTCAAGAACTTTTGGCTCTCCAGTGAAATAATCAGTTGGCATTTCTTCAAGTACATTTGTTAATTTAGAAGCATTAATATCTAAGGACATTCTAAAATCTTCAGTTTGTACAAGATCCAATCCTAAATCGATTTCAAGACCTTTATTTGTTAATACACCATCATTGTACTGAATTAATTGAGACCCACTTGATCCAGGTAATGATTGGTTGAAAAATAAGTTTTTGGTATTATCTTCAAAATAAGTTACTCCTAAAGCAACTTTGTTATTGAATAATTCTGATTCAAAACCAATTTGAGCTTTTTGTCTTTTTTCCCATGTTAATTCAGGATTAGCTAAAGTTGAACTTTGCGTAAATGAATAAGATCCATCTGGAGTTTGGTTAATTCCAAATATTTGCCATCCGTATTGTAAGTTATTTCCTTGATCACCGTTTTCTCCGTAACTAGTCTTAAGTCTTAAGTAATCAACAAATGTATCTTGTGGGAAGAAATCTTCTTTAGACATAACCCATCCTAATCCGATAGAACCAAATGATCCCCATTTATTTTTGATAAAACGAGATGAACCATCGCGTCTAGCCGTAGCATTAACATAATATTTACCTAGGTAATTTAAGTTAAGTGTTGCAAAGTAACCTTCAAGGGTGAAGGCTTGGGAATATGACCCAGCTCTTCCAAAAGGAATCGTGTATTGGTCTAAATCCAAATTATTAGGGAGTATTGCATTTTGAGCAGCAGCGTTCATATTTTTGAATCTGTTCTCGTTTGATTCATGTCCAATTAAACCACTAACTGTAAGATCTCCAAATGTTTTGTTGAATCTTAATATTTGGTTCCAGTTTTGATTCACGTTTTGACTTAGTGACTTAGATAAGAAACCACTTCCAGCATTACCACCGTAATAAGGGTTTCCTCTAGATGCAGAATCAGTATCGTTAAATTGTCCACTGTATTGTATGTCAAGTGTTAACCAATCTGTAAGATCGATTCCAATGTTAAAATTTCCTAGTAATGTCACACGATTAGTTCGTGAGACGTCATATCTAGAATCTGCAATTCCGTTTGTTGCATTCCAAGCTCTACGTCCGTATTCGTTTCCATAATCATATTGGTTACCACCAAAGATTGGATCAGCAATTAAGTTACCATCCGTATCTCTAAGAAATACATCATATATTGATGGCGTAGTCGTGGTAAGTGCAAATATATTTCCTGAAGATCCTGTATCACCTTCAGATCCTGAAGATCGATTGTTCTGAGCTCCTGTAAAGGCTATATTAGCTCCAATTCTTAACCAATCTTTTGGTTTGTGTTGTAAATTAATACGAGTAGTGTACCTTGTAAATCCAGAGTTAGTTACATAACCTTCGTCATCAAGATATCCAAAAGAGGCTGCATATTGAGTTTTGTCGTTACCTCCATCAAACTGAATGTTAGCTTCTTGTCTTACTCCAGTTCCAAAAGCAGCATCCGACCACAAGGTTGGAGTCCATCTTCTGTTTATTCCTTGGTTAAATTTACCAGTACTTTGGTTTATTAATTGATCACCAGCGACATCCCAGATGTTGTAGGCGTTGTTAATTCCCTCTGGAGTACCATATATGTTTGCACTAGCCCAAGCATTTGGGTTAGCTTCTCCAAGTAACCTTCCTTTATTTACTAAAGATTGGTAAGTAGTTTCAATGTATTCTTCTGGCGAAGTAATAACTGAATACTGAGGTAATGAAAGACTATTAATACTAGTTCTTACGTCTACAGAAATATTAGACATTCCTGACTTACCTTTTTTGGTTGTTACTAAAATCACCCCATTTGCACCTCTTGATCCATAAATGGATGTTGCAGCTGCATCTTTAAGTATTGTAATGTTTTCAATATCAGCTGGGTTGATAGACGATATCGCACTAGCGTACGGGGCTCCATCAACAACATAAAGTGGTGATCTGTTTCCGTTTACAGAACCTGTACCACGTATACGGATAGTTGCACTTGATCCTGGAGCACCAGAACCAGTAGTAACTTGTACACCTGCTACTTCACCTCTAAGAGATTGAGAGAAATTTCCATTTGCCTTTGCAGTTACATTTTCTGTTTCAATTGTCGTTGCAGTTCCAACGAATGCTTCTTTAGTAGTTGTACCGTATCCAATAACTATTACTTCTTCAAGAGAAGTGTCAAGTTGCATTGTTACGTTTACCACGTTTGAACTTCCAACTGTTTGGTTTTGATCAGCATAACCTACAAATGAGAAAGTAAGGACATCACCTACACTTACTTTAATTGAGTAATTACCGTCAAAATCCGTAGAAACTCCAGAGTTAGTTCCTGCAATTACAACAGTGGAACCTGGAAGAGGTAATCCATTATTGTCAGAAACTGTACCTGAAACTTTTTTTTCCTGTGCAAAAGAAAATTGCACTACAAACGCTAGTAAAAGCGTTAGTATAAAACTAAACTTTGTTTTCATTTTTGTTATTTATTTGAATTAGTCATCGCAAAAGTGACGATTATAACTCAAATATCCAACATATTTTTTATAAATATTCAATATTAATTAAACATTATAAGGTATATGTAGTCATATTAGTGGGTTATGTTTAGTTATACTATTGTTATTATAAACTAAACTTCAATTTAATTTATGCCAAATTTCTCTTGATTTATCTTTTAATCCTAAAAGCCACCTGTTTGGGTGGTTAAGAAAGGGCTCTCTTTTTTTTGTATTCAGTGGGGTAGGGCTGGGTCTTAGAGTTCTAGAGACTAAAGCCGTAAGGATAAAATTATTCTTGACCTTTACATTTGGTTGTCTCTATGGTTTTTTTGAAGCTACTTAAGTTGTAGAACAAAAAAACCACCCTGTTGGGTGGTTTTAGAATTAAAAATAATTGTTATTTTACAAAGGTGTAATGGTGTAATTATACCCTCCTACAACATCTAATGTTGCAACTGCTTGAAGTCCACTGCTACTGTCTGTAGTATAGCCATCATGAACGATTGTTGTTCCAGTATCTGGGAAATGCTCTTGGTTCAAAGTAAGTGTGATTGGCATAGGTTGTCCAGTGTTTAAAGTTGAGAAAGGGTTGTCATAAAGGTCCACTACAAGGAAGTAGCTACCATCCGAAAGACCACTTAACTGATCTTCTTCTGGACAACTAGCAGTACCAAGAATATACTGTACGTAACTACCTGCTGCCGTATAAAGTAGAAGGTCAAAATCTGCGCTACAATAATCAACTGTAACATCTAGTGAACCTCCACCTGCTGTGTAGCTATACGATCCTGCCCAATCCATTGTTAAATCTAAAACATCATTGATGTGATCGTTTGTAATGGTCACACTATGCGAAAATGGTATTAAATTAAAGTTAGCTTTTGAGGTTGCTCCGATAAATAGTGTTTCTTCTCCTTCAATATCTCCAGTTTTTAAAATATCAACGGTAGCACTTGCACTTGTTTGGCCAGCCTTAAT
>JAQWYU010000270.1 GCA_029253805.1 Flavobacteriaceae bacterium
AACTGAGCTGAATGAGGACCAATATTTATGGTTTTATTTTGAGTCATTTATTGATTACTTTAAATTTTTTATCATTATTACTCCAAGAAAGTAGATCCACTAAAATAAGATATTTTTCAACTTTTTTACCATTATTTGTGCTACAATGAACATACAAAATACGGCTGCATAGACTACAAAGACCTACAGAGTAAAAAATATATTTACGAAGTTAAAAAATACATTTTCCAAGTTTTGTTGTAGTAATGTATGGGTATTCATCCATGAACCCACCAAAAAAAATCATTATTACATTTTCAAACAACAAAAACTGTAGACAGGAACAAGATGTAGTGTTTAAATGAGAGGTATTATAATAACGCTTTACAAATATTCTAATAAATAAATATGATACTTAATTACAGAACTAAAAACATATAAAACACAATCTTATTAATGTATCTTGTTGCAAAATAATAACATATGAAATTTAAAGATCCAGAACTTAAGAAAGGTTCAATATGCAGTATAACTCTATTAATACTTTCTGGAGAATTAATTTTTTTATTGCCCTATGTAATAGCGAGAGTATTTAGACCCACCTTTTTGGAAGTATTCAATTTAACAAATCTTGAATTAGGAAGTTTATTCTCCATATATGGAGCAGTAGCTATACTTTCTTATCTGCATGGTGGCGTAATTTCAGACAAATTTCAACCTAAGATATTGATTGCCATATCTCTATTTTTTACTGCTTTTGGTGGAATTGTGTTGTCCACATATCCTTCCTACTTGATGTTACAAATACTGTGGGGATATTGGGGTTTTACAACTGTGTTTTTATTTTGGGGAGCCATGATAAAAGCGACTCGCGTGTGGGGTGGGTCAAAAAATCAAGGTCAAGCTTTCGGATTGTTAGACGGAGGAAGGGGTTTAGTAGCCGCTTCAATGGGGACCTTGGGAGTGGTTATTTTTTCTATATTTCTAACAAATGATATCGAGATTGCTTCATTAGTTGAACGAAAAAATGCATTTAAATATGTGATTTTGTTCTCAGTATTTATTGTTTTTTTAACTGGAATACTTGTCCTTCTATATATGGAATCAAGCAGAGAGAGCATTGTAAACAAGAGCTCCTCTTTAATACCTAATATCAAATCCGTCATAAAAATCCAATCCGTTTGGCTAATCATGTTTATCATTATAGCTGCATATGTCGGCTATAAGGTAACAGACATTTACTCGCTTTATGCTTCCGATGTTATGAATTTTGATAATTTAGAAGCCGCTAACATAGGGTCTTTACAATTATACCTTCGCCCACTTGTGTGCTTGCTAATTGCATTATTTTCAGATAAAAAAAGCTATATTCATTTTATTATTATTGGTTTTATTACTATGTTGATTGGTGCTTCGATATTTTCATTAGGAATCGTTCAAATAAACATGAATTATGTATTTTTCATTTCCCTAGTTGTGGTCGCTACAGGAACTTATGCAGTTCGTGCTTTATACTTTTCTTTAATGCAAGAAGGACATATTCCGCTTACATTGACAGGAACTGCTGTAGGAGTTATTTCTGTCGTAGGATATACCCCTGATATATTTGCAAGCCCTGTTATCGGCTACTTATTAGATACGTATCCTGGGATCATTGGACATCAGTATGTGTTTTCGATACTTGTTGTATTTTCTATGATAGGGCTGTGTGCCTCCATGAAATTTTCAAAATTAAATTCTAGATTAAATTAGGAATTGAGTCTTTAAACTATAAACGTATGGTTTTCTTGATTTTTTACCTGTTAATAAGTTGATTAAAACCCATATTAAACAATGTAAATGCAAAAACATCAGAATACTGCTCAATTGTTTTTGAAATAGGGGTTCCTGCTCCGTGACCTGCATTAGTTTCAATTCTAATTAATACTGGATGGTCTCCAGTTTGTTTATCTTGTAATTCTGCAGCAAATTTAAAACTATGTGAGGGAACAACACGATCATCATGATCTCCAGTGGTTACCAAAGTCGCTGGATATTTTACACCTTTAATCACATTATGCACTGGTGAGTAGCCTTTTAAGTAATTAAACATTTCGAAGTTATCATTAGCAGTTCCGTAATCATATGACCAACCAGCACCTGCTGTAAATGTGTGGTAGCGTAACATATCCAAGACACCAACAGCAGGTAACGCTACCTTAACAAGGTCTGGTCTTTGAGTCATTGTTGCGCCAACTAAAAGACCTCCATTAGAACCTCCTTTAATTGCTAAAAATGATGATGAGGTATACTCTTTTTTAATAAGGTATTCTGCTGCTGCTATAAAATCGTCAAAAACATTCTGCTTTTCCATTTTGGTTCCCGCATTATGCCATTTTTTTCCATATTCTCCACCTCCTCTTAAATTTGGTACAGCATAGACACCACCTTGCTCCATCCATACAGAATTGGCAATACTGAACGAGGGAGTTAAGCTAATATTAAAACCTCCATAGCCGTATAAAATTGTTGGATTTTTTCCATTTAACTTCACTCCTTTTTTGTGGCTAATAATCATTGGTATTTTTGTACCATCTTTAGAATAATAAAACACCTGTTTACTTAAGTAGTCTGAAGAATCAAAACTGATATTAGGTTGCCAGTATAAATCGTAGTTACCATCATTTGGGTTAAAATTAAATGAAGAGGTAGGAGTAATATAATTAGAAAAAGTAAAATACAATTCCTCAGCATTCTGTTTTCCGTCAAACCCTGCACAAGTACCAATACCAGGCAAATTCACTTCTCTAACTAGATTTCCATCATAATCATATTGAAAAACTTTTGACACGGCATCAACCATATAATTAGCAAAAAAGTAACCCGCACCTGAACTTAAATTTAACACGTTTTCAGTTTCAGGAATAAAATCTTGCCAGTTCTCTAATGAAGGGTATTTAGCATCTACGGTAACTACTTTTTTATTTGGGGCATTAAAATTAGTTACTAAATATAATTTACTTTTGTGATTTTGAGCCAAGTAAGTGTCGCTACTAAAATCATCTATTATTGAAACTAGTTTACTATTTTCTAGACTAAGATCTTTAATGAATAATTTATTTCCAGAAGTAGAGGCGGATGCAGAAACCAATAAGTAACGACTGTCATCTGTTACAGAACCACTCACATAACGGTGTTTTTCAGACACCTCGTCTCCGAATATTACCCTATCTTCACTTTGGAGAGTGCCTAGTTTATGGTAGTACAATTTGTGACTATCTGTTTTTGCAGATAACTCACTTCCGATTGGTTTATCATAACTTGAGTAATAAAAACCTTCATTTTTATACCACGATATTGCTGAAAACTTCACATCGACTAAAGTGTCTTTACGAATTACCTTAGACTCTGCATCCATAATAATTATTTTACGCCAGTCGGAACCTCCTTCTGAAATAGAATACGCAACAGTCCTACCATCTTCAGAAAAACTTAACGAACCTAACGAGGTAGTTCCATCTTTAGAAAAAGTATTTGGATCTAAAAAAAGTGTTTCAATTCCATCTTTTTTACGAAAAACTACATACTGATTTTGTAAACCATCATTTTTATAAAAATAAGTATAATCTCCTTCATTAAAAGGAACTCCGAGTTTTTCGTAATTCCATAGTTCTGTCAAACGATTTTTAAATACTTCTCTAAATGGTATTTTACTCAGATAATTAAAAGTGACTTTGTTCTGAGAGTTTACCCAAGCTTCTGTATCTTTACTTCGGTCATCTTCCAACCATCTGTAATTATCAATTACTTCAACACCAAATATAGTGTCAGTAACAGCAATTTTGTTTGTTTTAGGATATTTCAAATTAATGAAATTTTGATTTAATTCTTTTTTGCAAGAGGTGAAAATTAAAGTTGCAACAATAATACAGGATAAATTTTTCATGGCAGGATTTTAATTTATTTCTTTGATTTACAAAATTAATTTTCACTAAACTATCTGAGTTTAAACAAAAAAAACTTAAAATTAATAACTCTGTTGATATATCTAATATCAATGAAAGTCCACTACTAATTTTTATGTTTATAACAAATTAATAATCTGGACATCCCCAATCACATCGTTTATTGTCAAAATCATAAATAACAGACAATTCATAAACTCCACCAGTCCTTCCAATATCCGACATATTAAAGTCATAAGAATACCCAAACCTAAAGCCTTCCCAATCAAGTCCCATAAAAGCGTTTATAGAAGTTAAAAAATGACTATTGGGATCTACTTTATTTGGATTAGTTGCCGCTAATAATGCAAATGAAAAAGTGTCCATTTGATATTTTGCACCTAAGTCAAGTCGATTATAGTCTCCTTGTTGCATTGCATTTGTTAAAATGTATAACTTGTAATCGTTTCGATAATTATTTCCTGTTGGTATGTAAATAGAACTGTGCAACGACATAAACATATCTAAATTACTTTGACCATCAAATTGCATAGATATGTTAGGTTTATTTAAATGCTTAAATGTTAAACCTACCCAAGAATTTTCAGAGTTAAAAAGTACTGAGGCACTGAAATCAACAAATCGTACAGAATCGTTTAGGTTAATAGGATCAATTGATGTATTATTAATAATTCCACTAAAAATATTAATTTGATCTTCTAGCAGTAAATTTTGAAATCCAAAATCTTTTGCTCCATATCCAAAAGAGATACTGGGTCTAGCATTCCATTCAGAAGATATTGGAAAATGATAAGCATAGTTAAAATTTACTTGTGTAAAACTATAACGTGTTGTGGTTTCTTGGTGATTAAGCACACTAATACCTATGCCACTATTAAATTTATCAAACCAATTATCTACAAAAGCAAATTGAGTATTAAGACTGAAGTTTAAGCCAGGCCATTGGGTACGATGAATAATTCCAGCTCTTGTAGATTTCTTAGCTCCTGTAAAACTGGAGCTCAAGGTTTCAGGAATCATAAAAAACTGTGTGTGAATAGGATCCTGAGCATAAGCTTGAGGTAGTACAAATATGAACAAGATTATAAAATATTTTTTTATCATAATATATTCTTATTTAATCAAGGTTATAGGACCATTTAACTCCAAAGTTTTGCCATTAAACGTCTGAGCAACTACTACTATTATGTAATTACCATTTTCTGCAGAATTTCCATTTATAGTTCCATCCCAACCATATATAGTTTCACCAGACTCTTGATATAGTAATGAACCCCAAGTATCGTAAATTCTCATGCTCACATCTGTCATACAATTGTAAACAGGTCTTATAGTTTCGTTAATTCCATCTCCGTTTGGAGTAAATGCTGTTGGTAATATTATTCCATAACCTTTAGTAATATCAATTGTTTCTGAATACGTATCAAAACAACCATAAACATCTTCAACTGTTAAATCTACTGTATATGAACCTATTGAATCATAAATGTGTGACGGATTATTATCTCCACTAACTGAAGGCGAACCATCTCCAAAGTTCCATGTAAAGTTAACTATATCACCCGTTGAAGTATTCTGGAAATTAATAGGCTCCCCAACGGAAAAGATTCCGCAGAAGTCACTATTTAAAGAATTAAAACTAAAATCAGGAACTCCAAATTCAGATAACACAATTGGATCTAGAGGAAACTCTATTGGAGGACATCCATTAGATATACCATATTGATCGTTGACAAAGGCAGAATAATTTCCAGACACTGATGTTGCCATTGCATTTGGTGGAATTACAGTAAATTCTGGACCAGACCAAGTTATCTCATATGGTGGAACTCCACCATCAATGAATATAAAATTAGTTTGAGTTGCTGTATTGGTGTCACAATCAATTGTAAGCGTATCATTAAAAGAAACTGTTATTTCCGGCGGTGACGTTAAAGTAATATCTGGAATAATATTTTCCAAAGAACAATCATTAATATCGGTTGCATCTATTGAGTAAATTCCTTCGCTTAAATTTTCAAGACACCATTGTCCGTTCCCATTATTTATCCAACCTGATCCAATAGGAAAAGGATCAGTCCCCCCGATTAATGTGATACAAATTGATCCATTATTAAACTCCCATGCTGGATTGGTATTACAATCTGGATTTAATACTTCCACATCAATTATGTTTATGGGATCAGGTTCATTAATACTAAAAAACTCAGGACCATACTTACATTGGTTAGAATCTAATACCTCATAGTAGTAATTACCGTTAGGTAAATCAAAATTAACTGGTAATCCAGATGAAGTATTTTGACTTGGTGATTGAGTACCTACTATTGCAGGATTTCCTGAGGGATGGTCATAAATATTTACAATTAAAAGAGGTGTTCCCCCAATAGGTGTGATTGTTACAGTTCCCAATCCTTCAAAACACAATGCATCTTCAACATTAAATGTGGATAGTACTTGTTCTGGCTCAGGAACAACTGTTGAGAACTCATCTTGACAATCGTTAGCATCTGTAACGGTAAAAGTAATTGGACCTCCTTGAACTTCAATTAAACCATCACCTGTATAAGGAGGTAATCCCCCACTGGCAGTAACTAAATACGTGGCTACATCACCAAAACATATGGCAGGATTTACTAATTCAGCAGAAATTATAAGCTCCTCAGGTTCAGTTAAAGTATACTCTCTAACAATCTCTAAAGGACAGTTAGAATCCAATAATGTGAAAGTATAATTAAAATCTTCTCCACCGAATAAAAAACTAAAAACTAATGGGTCATCATCTTGTTGGGTATCTAGACTTCCTGTAATTGTAGTAGTACCGTCAAAGAATTCATAATCAAAAACTCCTGAGCCACCTGAAATATCAATAGAAATACTACCGGTATTGGCACCATAACAATCAATATTATATCCATTAAAATCTGAAAATGACTCAGTGATATTGATTGGAGATACACCTTCTTCAATAGTATAAACAGGAGAATTGAACTGACAACCATTAGCATCTATAATTTCTAAAAGATAATCTCCTGCGCAAATTCCTATCAACTCATAAGTAGCAGAGCTGCCAAAAGGTTCGTATAGTGTGGTAATTTCATTGTATCTATTCCATTGTACAAAATCAAACGGTAATGTCCCTCCAGTAGTAGTAACTTGAATAGACCCATCACACGGCAATTGATTTATATTATTACATGATACGTCCGTAACAATAGCATCAAATTCAATAGGCGTAGGAGGAACAATTTCATAAACATAATTATATGTACAATTAGAACCATCAGAAATAGATAATTCGTAGCTTCCAGGACAAAGATCAATTTGGTCTTTAGCCGATGGATTATCAATTATTATTCCTGGGGTTGAAGAAGTCCAATTATAAGTAAATGGAGCTATCCCAACAGGATTAACTTCAATGCTACCTGCACAAAGAGGTTCTGAAAAACTACAATCGATATTTGTAATTTCTGCGTTAATCTCTGGCTCTGGAGAAACTGCGATAGATATAGTGAATAAAGGCCCAGGACATCCGTCAGTCCATGGTGTAACCTCAAATATAGCCGTCTCAACAACATTAAATAATGGATTAATATTATCTAATATTCCTGAGTTAAAT
>JAQWYU010000271.1 GCA_029253805.1 Flavobacteriaceae bacterium
GGGTGCAAACAAAAAAAGTTAAGTGCAAGACTTAACTTTTTTGTGACCGGGCTGGGGCTCGAACCCAGGACCCTCTCCTTAAAAGGGAGATGCTCTACCAACTGAGCTACCAGGTCATTTATCCATCTCAATGCGGCTGCAAATATAAAGGGTTTAATTAATAATGCAATGCTTTTTTAAATTATTTTTTGTTTTTTTGTAATAACAAATTACATATGTATTATAATCATTTTTTTATATTTTTATGATCATTGTTCTATTAGGATACATGGGTTCTGGAAAGTCGACTACCGGTCGTTTATTAGCAGAAAAATTAGGCTTTGATTTTAAAGATTTAGATAACTATATTGAAACTAGGCAAATGTGTTCAATTTCTTCAATCTTTAAATCTCAAGGAGAAATCTATTTTCGTAAAATTGAAGCAACTTCTGTGATAGAATTATGTTCAGAAAATAATAACCTTGTGCTAGCCTTGGGAGGTGGAACCCCGTGCTATTCAGATACCATGTCTTATTTAATTAATCATTCCAAAGTAGTCACTGTCATGCTAAATACTTCTGTTGATAATTTATTTACTCGCTTGGAAACTAAAAAATCAAAACGTCCATTAATTAGTAACTTAAAAAATGGTGAACTCAAGGAATTTATAGCTAAGCACTTGTTCGAACGATCTTTTTTCTACAGCCAAGCTGAAGTTAGTGTCTCAACTAATAATTTAAATCAAAAAGAAGTAGTAGAAAGAATTGTTGCTAAATTATTCTAAAATTACTTTTGATTTTTGCTCTTTAAAAATTACAGTTACGTGCTCCTTTAAAGAAGTTGATAAGGAGATACCTTTAAAATCCGCTTTCACTGGGTATTTTTTATGATTTCGATTTACAAGAACTGCTGTTTTAAATTGCTTCAAAGGAACATCTAGGAAGTGTTTAACTCCATATATTAGCGTGGTCCCAGAATTTAATACATCGTCAACTAATACCAAGGATTTTCCTTTGTAATCGTTTGGACTAATAGATGTAGTTACAGAACTTGTAGGTTTGTTTTTATTAATTTCAACTTTGCACAGTAAAGGATTTATATTTGAAATCTCTTCTATGGCTGATTTTATTTTTTTAGCAAATAAATAACCATTAGAATAAATACCTGCAATAATAATTTCCTGTTCATTAACATTACATTCATAAATTTGATATGCAATTCTTTTTATTTTATGATTTATTTCTATCTGATTTAAAATGCAATTTTCTTCTAGTACCATTATGATTATTTTTTTCAAAGATAGAAAACGGTCTTTAATTAGTAGATTTATTTTCCATTTTCATTATTTGTTAAATAATCATCAATTTCTCTACGATCTTTTTTTGTAGGTCTTCCTTCTCCTTTTTCACGATAGTAATCTTTCGAGTATTTTAATAGATTCTGGGTGTCAAATTCTGTTTTCGGAGTAGTATCTACTCTATATATGTCAACTAGTTTAGCACCAACTCGGCTTTTAGGAATGTCCTGAACTGTTAATCGATAGTTGACTTGGTTGATACGTACTGTAATCTTGTCCATTGGATATACATTTCTTCCTGGTTTAATAACAGCATTATTTACTTTAACATGGCCTTTTCTACAAGCAGTAGTTGCGACATTTCGTGTCTTGAAATATCTTATACACCATAAATATTTATCAATTCGCATAAAAAGTTCAAAACAACGTTAATCTTCACAACAAAAATAGTATAATATTGTATCTTGCACCATCAAATATGTGATTATGAATTACAAATACAGTACAATTTTCATTTTTTTATTAGTCCTAGCAATATTTTCTTGTAAAGAAGATGAGGAAACTATTATTTCTGTTCCTGAAAGTGATCGTACTGAACAACAAGTTATTGATAATGATTCTCTAGTTGGATATTTAAATACACATTATTATAATTCATCTGAGGTTAACGCCATGACCAATCCATCTTTAAATGATTTAATGTTTATTGAATTATTGGATGGAGACGTAGTCCCTTCCGATTATTCGTTGTTAATCGATAATGTAGAAATTAAGACGACTACCCATATGGATGTTGAATATATGTACTACGTTTTAAAAATCAAACAAGGTGAAGGAGAAATGTCACCTGAATTTTCAGATGATATTAAGGTCAATTATTGGGGAGCTTTGACTGATGGTACTGTATTTGATCAAACTACAACACCCATAGTTAATGATTTATCAACCTTTATTCCTGGATGGCATCGAGTTTTACCAGACTTTAATACATCAGATTCATTTGAATCCAATATTGATGGTTCTGTTTCATACAGTGGCTACGGAATGGGAGCTATGTTTATTCCATCAGGTTTAGGGTATTTCTCAACATATCAAGATGGAATTCCTACTTATTCAAATCTAATTTTCAAATTTGAGCTTATGCAGACAGAATCTAATGATCATGATTCTGATAATATTCCTTCATATATGGAAGTTTCTGACTCAAATCAATATGATTTATATGGTTTTGATACTGATGAAGATTCAGCTCCTGATTTTTTGGATACCGATGATGACGGAGATGGTACAATTACCGCTGACGAAATTCAGATTGAAACTTATTCTGACACTACACTAGAAGGACTTAAATTCACTCTTGATGAGTTAGTTTTATTATCTAATCAGTTTATATCTTCTATTACTTCAAACAGTGGGACTTTCAATGCAAACTTAGTAACTTTGGTTGATTCCAATGATAATGGCGTTCCGAACTACTTAGACCCTGCGGAATCTGACACAATTGAATAACTTTTTATTTTTTTACTTCCTACTAATAACTTTAATCACTTTTTTTGTTATTGCATCACTGTTAAGTCCATATTTTTCCATTAGTTGTTTAGGAGTTCCTGACTCACCAAAAGTATCATTTGTAGCAACAAACTCCTGAGGAGTCGGTTTATTAAGCGCCAACACTCTAGCTACGCTCTCACCTAAACCTCCTAAGAAATTATGCTCTTCTGCAGTTACTATACATCCAGTCTTGGAAACTGATTCTAAAATTGCTTGGTCATCCAACGGCTTTATAGTATGAATATTTAAAACTTCAGCAGAAACTCCCTTTGTATGTAGCAATTTAGCGGCTTCGAGTGCTTCCCAAACCAGATGACCAGTAGCTACTATTGTAACATCTGAACCTTGTGTAAGTTTAATAGCTTTTCCAATTTCAAACTCTTGATCTTCTGGCATGAAAACTGGTACAGCTGGTCTACCAAATCTTAAGTAGACTGGTCCATTATAATCAGCGATAGCTATTGTTGCTGCTTTAGTTTGATTATAGTCGCAGGTGTTAATTACTACCATTCCTGGCAACATTTTCATAAGACCAATGTCTTCCAAAATTTGATGGGTTGCTCCATCCTCTCCTAATGTAAGTCCAGCATGAGAAGCACAAATTTTCACATTTTTATCTGAATATACAATTGACTGTCTAATTTGATCATAAACACGTCCTGTGGAAAAATTTGCAAAAGTACCAGTAAAAGGAATTTTGCCTCCAATAGTTAACCCAGCTGCGATTCCCATCATATTAGCTTCAGCGATTCCAATTTGAAAGAAACGTTCTGGATTTTCGTCAATAAATTGGTTCATTTTTAGAGA
>JAQWYU010000272.1 GCA_029253805.1 Flavobacteriaceae bacterium
GTACAAAACCCAGGCTGGTAACTATTTAAAATTATTAAAATGAAAAAGACTTTTATTTTATTTTCAACACTAATGTTCTGCATTGTAACATTATCTCTTTCCTGTTCACAAACAGATGATGGAGACACAATGTCTCCGGGGAAACTCATTGTAGTCTCAACTACTCCTACCAATGGTGGTGGAATTATTGCATATGAATTACCTGATGACTCAGATATATTATATGTAACTGCTGAATATACAAATTCAAACGGAGAGAAAATCAGTCGTGTTTCTAGCAAATATAACACTGATATTGAGGTTTCAGGACTTAATCAAACAACTCCAATTACCATACAACTTTATGTAGTTGATGAAAGCTACAACAGGTCAATTGCTGTAGAGGTTGAATTCATACCACTTCCATCATTTATTTATCTAGTTCAAGAAAGTATAGAAATTGTACCAGATTTGGGAGGTGTAAAAATATCATGGGACAACATAGAATCAAAAACTGTTTTTGTGTTTTTACATATCTCGAATGCAGGTGAAGAAGAGGTAAGGATTTTATCTTCAGATAATGAAGAAGAAACACGTTTTGTTCGAGGTCTTGAGTCAACAGGAATGAATTTTTCTACCAGAATTGAGGATTTTGAAGGAAATACAACAACACTTGAAAATAAAGGAGATTTTACCCCTTTATTTGAGCAAGAAATAGATAAGTCAACTTGGAGTTTGGTAAGTAATTTATCTGTAGACGGAAATGCTTGGGAAGGTGAAACGACAAACTTCTGGGATAATGTTGTTGATACTGCTGCCAGTGGAAATGATGATAGCTACTTTATAATATGGAGGGATCAAAATGGCGGAAGCCTCAATTGGCCACTTGATATTGTAGTTGACATGAATAAGAATGTTAAAATCCATCGCTTTACGGTTTGGCAACGCGCATACTGGTATAATGGCCCAGACGATCTCCCTTATTATTTTCAAGAGGAAAATATAAAACAATTTGATCTTTACTCAAGTAATGATGCGCAAGAATGGACTTTTTTAGGGTCTTATGATATAGGAGATCCAAGGGACGGCGAAGGGAATATTCCTAACGCTAGTTTAGAAACGGCAGCTTTAGGACATGATTTTGAGCTAGAAGGGGTCTCTGAAGCATTTAGGTATCTTAAAATTTCGATCACTGGTAATTATGGAAGTGAGACTTATGTTCATGGGTCGGAAATCACTCTTTTTGGATTAGATAACCTGTAGTAATAAGAATGAAAAAATTAATAATAACTTTTTTAATATCAAGTTGCTTGATTCCATTGTATGGCCAAAATATCAGGGCACTTGGAACTACTATCGTTGATGAAAACCAGGACGAAGTTTTGCTGCGTGGAGTAGGATTAGGGGGGTGGATGCTTCAAGAGGGTTACATGATGAATTCCAATGGAGGCGCAGATACCCAACATGAATTTAAGGAAAAGCTTAACTTATTAGTTGGAGCTGATAATACCAATCAGTTTTACCAAAACTGGCTGGATAATTTTATCACAGAACAAGATATTAACGCCATTGCAGATTGGGGATTTAACTCTGTAAGAGTAGCACTACATTATAATTTATTGACACTACCCATTGAAGAAGAACCTGTTGAAGGAGATAACACATGGCTTGAAGCAGGTTTTGAAAGAATCGATGAATTAATGAGTTGGTGTTCTGCTAATAACATATATTTAATTTTAGACCTTCATGCTGCACCAGGTGGACAAGGTTCTGATGCCGCTATTTCTGATTATGATTCTGATAAGCCTTCGCTGTGGGAAAGTGAATTAAATAGAGATAAAACAGTTGCTCTTTGGGGACAATTAGCAGACCGCTACAAAGATGAACCTTGGATGGGTGGTTATGGGTTATTAAATGAAGTTAATTGGTGGCCTCTAGACGGTTCTGTTTTGAGAGCCTTCTATATCGAAACCACACAAGCAATAAGAGCAGTAGATCAAAATCATATCATTTTTATTGGGGGTAATTCTTGGTCAAATGACTTTAGTGGATTGACCCCTCCGTGGGATTCAAATCTTGTTTACGAATTTCATAAGTATTGGAGCTACAATGATACCGATTCTATTCAGTGGGTTCTAGACATGCAGAACCAACACAACATTCCCCTTTGGTGTGGTGAGACAGGTGAAAATTCGAATGTTTGGTATAAAGACGCTATGAGCTTGTATGAAACTAACAATATTGGGTGGTCTTGTTGGCCTTACAAGCGAATTGCCACTACTGTAGCTCCTTATTCAGTTTCGTCAAACCCAAATTATGAAGCTATTATTAATTTTTGGAAAGGAGAAGGACCTGAGCCAAGTGTCGCTAGCGCCATGGCTGGACTTAACCAATTAACGGATGATTTACTATTAGAGAATAATACATTTTACAAAGATGTTGTTGATGCTTATTTAAGGCAGCCTCAGGACAATACGTCCATTCCTTATACAGAACATACAATACCAGGACTAGTACACTTATCAGACTATGACTTAGGAACAAATGGAATTGCATACTATGACCAAGATGTCGCAAATTACTCCCTGTCAACCGACCAATATGAAGCATGGAACAGAGGATGGGCTTACAGAAATGATGGAGTTGACATACAAGAAAATTCAGATACAAATAATAGTAACGGACTACATCTCTCGTTTATCGAAAAAGATGAATGGGTAAATTATACAGTGGATGTGCTAGAGTCAGGCTTCTATAACATAGACTTACGATATGCAACAACACAGTCAGGTGGACAAATTAAATATTTGATAGACGGAAACGATATTTCTGAACAAATAACACTATCAAATACTGGAGGATGGAACAATTTCACAAACCATAGCACTAACAATATTTACATTGGAGAAGGGATTCAAACTTTTCAGATTCTCGTAACTGGTACGATCAGTTTTAACATGAGTAGCCTTAATTTCTCAATATCTAATGACCCAATTCCCGCAATGCAAGCTATGAGTGCTATTACAGTAGCTGATGAACGCTCCGTTAATCTTGCCTTGAACCATCCTTTACCAGCTCAAACAATTGATGTCTCCAGTTTTGAATTTTTAGTGAATGAGGAAGTTTATAATATTGAGTCGATTGAAATTGATCCATCAAATAGTCTAGTTTTAATAATTACCTTAAGTGATTACTTGCATTACCAAGATAATATAAAGATCAATCATACGGGCGGAGTAATAAATTCAGACTATAATTCCGTCTTAGGAGCTTTAATTGACTTTCCTGTTGAAAATAATCTTGAGGAACGCTTCTATATCCCAGGTCTAATTCAAGCAGAGAGCTTCACAAACCAGTCTGGCCTTGTTACCGAAAATACAACTGATGCTGGAGGAGGATTGAATATTGGATATACTGATGTAAACGACTACGCCGAATACCCTGTGTTTATTAGTCAATCTGGAATCTACGACTTGAACCTAAGAGTTGCAGCCCAATGGCAATCTGGGCAAATTGAAATTTCATTGATTGAAAATGGAACAAGTGAAATTCTAGGCTTATTTAATTTACCTGTAACTGGAGGCTGGCAATCTTGGGTTACTAGCAGCAATGAGGTAGATTTAGTCGCCGGTGTTTACACCCTAAAAGTTAGGGTAGCTCAACCAGGATTTAACTTCAATTGGATGGAGCTTTTGTACTCAAATAGTAACCTTAGCACTAATATAGTGGAGGTAATAAAACCCTATATTTCATTATATCCAAATCCTGTTAATTCATCATTAACTGTAAAAACAACGCAGAATAACATAATCGATAGTATAACTCTGTTTGATATTTCTGGTCGAA
>JAQWYU010000273.1 GCA_029253805.1 Flavobacteriaceae bacterium
GTCAAGGAATTGGAATGGCTCTACGTGGGCTTAGGCCAATTGCAGAAATTCAATACCTAGATTATATGGTTTATGCACTCCAAATTATTAGTGATGATCTATCGACGTTACATTACAGAACTTTTGGTAAACAAAAGGCTCCTATGATTATTCGAACACGTGGACATCGGTTAGAAGGTATTTGGCATTCTGGCTCACAATTAGGAGGTATATTAAATTTAATACGAGGAGTTTATGTGTTAGTCCCTAGAAACATGACTAAAGCAGCTGGTTTTTATAATACATTATTAGAAAGTGATCAGCCAGCAATGGTCGTAGAATGTCTAAATGGGTATCGACTGAAAGAAAAAGAACCATTAAATTTAGGGGAGATTAGAACCCCTGTTGGAATCGTAGAAACTATAAAGTCAGGAACTGATATTACTATAGTTTCTTATGGATCAACACTTCGAATTGTTGAAGAAGCTGCTAAAAACTTACAGGAAGTTGACATCGATGTTGAGATTATTGACATTCAGTCTCTGATTCCATTTGATATTGAAAAAGGTATTTCAAAAAGTGTTGAAAAAACAAATAGACTTCTAATTGTTGATGAGGATATTCCAGGAGCTGCTTCAGCATATATTCTTAATGAAATTCTACAAAATCAGAACGTTTACGAATTTTTAGATAGTAAACCACAAATGTTAACCGCAAAGGATCACCGACCGGCATACGGAAGTGATGGAGATTATTTCAGTAAACCATCTTTAGAAGACGTTTTTGAAACTGTTTACGATATGTTTAATGAAGTTAATCCTAAATCATATCCAAAATTAAGATAGTTTTATTTTGTAAAATCATAACATTATAAATGTAAATAATTTAAATAATTATTAATGGCGAATCAAGATTCTACATCAACAAAAAAAAACATACTAAAGGATGCTAAAAATCTTACAATATGGGAAGCACTCGTCCCTGTAGTTGCTCTTGTGATAATGCTATTTTATAATGTTTTTTATGCCTTTGGTGATGATGCTTTAAGTGGAAGTAATCAGTTTATTCTTTTATTAGGTGCAGCCGTTGCAGCGATTATTGGGTATTTTAAAAAAGTAAAATACAAATACATGTTAGAAATGATTGCTGAAAATGTGAAGTCAACTACCGGTGCACTCTTAATTTTACTCTTAGTTGGTGCCTTGGCTGGTACTTGGCTCATTAGCGGCATAATTCCATCCATGATTTATTATGGATTACAAATATTAAATCCCACTTTTTTCCTTGTTGCTTCTGTAATTATCTGTTCAGTCATTTCCATTGCAACAGGGAGTAGTTGGACAACTTCTGCAACTGTAGGTATTGCTTTAATTGGAATTGGAAACACTTTAGGTATTTCGGCTGGAATGACAGCAGGAGCAGTTTTATCGGGTGCTTACTTTGGAGACAAAATGTCCCCATTAAGTGACACAACCAATTTGGCTCCAGCGATGGCTGGAGGAGAATTATTTGATCATATTAAATATATGGCCTACACAACGGTTCCAACAATTATAATCACATTGATAATATTTTTAATTATCGGATTAAATATAGAAACTAATGGTGCTCCTGATATTTCCGACAAACTGGAAGCCATTAACGATGCTTTTAATATATCACCTTGGTTGTTTATTGTTCCTTTATCAGTAATTGTTTTAATAATTAAAAAAACACCGCCTTTATTAGCTCTTCTATTAGGTACTATTTTTGGTGCTTTAACCGCTATTATAACACAACCGCAAATTGTTATGTCTATTTCAGATACCAAAATTCTAAATTTCGAATCTGCTTATAAAGGAGTTATGAAAGCTATCACTGTGGATACCGCTGTAGAAACATCGAGTATAGAGCTAAATGATTTGTTTACTTCTGGAGGAATGAATGGAATGTTAGGAACTATATGGCTAATTATTTGTGCCATGGTATTTGGAGGAGTTATGGAGGCTATAGGAGCCCTCTCAAGGATTAGTAAAGCCTTACTTAGTTTAGCTAC
>JAQWYU010000274.1 GCA_029253805.1 Flavobacteriaceae bacterium
TTTAAATCTGTTGGAAGAGAGGGCGTAAATTATTATAATAAACTCGGCTACGTACCTTACAATGTTGGTATCAATGAAAATGCGGCGCGCACACTCGAATATGCGTATGCAGACTTTACAATAGCCGCAATGGCAGAAAAGATGAAAAAGCCAGAGGTTTCAAAGCGATTTTATAAGCAGTCTAGAAACTATGAAAAGTTGTTTGATCACGAATCCAAATGGATGCGAGGAAAAAATGAAGACGGAACTTTTCAATCACCCTTTAACCCATTAAAATGGGGAGATGCATTTACTGAAGGAAACAGCTTACACTATTCTTGGTCAGTTTTTCATGATGTACAAGGGCTTATTAACCTAATGGGTGGGGATTTAGAGTTTACAAAAAAGTTAGACAACGTCTTTACTATGCCCCCAAAGTTTGATGATTCATACTATGGGTTTACCATTCATGAGATTAGAGAAATGCAAATTGCAAATATGGGAAATTACGCGCACGGAAATCAACCAATACAACACATGATTTACCTTTACAATTATGCGAAACAACCTTGGAAAGCACAGCATAAAGTTAGAGAAGTGATGAAAAAATTATACGCCCCAACACCTGATGGTTATTGCGGCGATGAAGACAATGGACAAACTTCTGCTTGGTATGTTTTTAGTGCCTTGGGTTTTTATCCTGTGACTCCGGGTGTTTCTCAATATGTATTGGGAAGCCCTCTATTTGACAAGGTTACAATGCGTTTTCAGAACGGAAATATATTTACAATTAAGGCAAACAATAATTCGCATGAAAATCAATACATACAATCATTAAAGCTAAACAAAAAGAATTATAATAATACATGGATTGACCATAATGAAATTATAAATGGAGGACACTTACTTTTTGAAATGAATGCTAGACCTAATAAAGAGTTTGGTGTTTCAGAAATATCTAAGCCTTTTTCTTTATCATTAGAAAATTAGTGTGTAAGTGTATTATAAATAAATAAGATTTTAATACAAGTCAATTAAAATATATTTTGTCATGAGTAAGAATAATAAACATCCTGTAGTTTCTAAAAAAGTATTTGTGCCTTTTATTCTTGTTACTTCACTTTTTGTGCTTTGGGGATTTGCCAATGCTGTAACAGATCCAATGGTGCAAGCTTTTAAGAAAGTTCTAGAGCTTTCAAATTCTCAAGCAGCATGGGTACAAATGGCATTTTATGGAGGCTATTTTTGCATGGCATTACCTGCAGC
The DNA here is from genome assembly GCA_029253805.1 of Flavobacteriaceae bacterium. Classification (GTDB taxonomy): domain Bacteria; phylum Bacteroidota; class Bacteroidia; order Flavobacteriales; family Flavobacteriaceae; genus Hel1-33-131. The sequence goes on from JAQWYU010000274.1 coordinate 1,246, forward strand.
TATTTTAATGAGAAAATATTCATACAAAAGCTGTATCTTAATAGGTCTAGGTCTATATGCTGTGGGAGCTTTATTATTTTACCCTGCAGCGATGAGCGAAAAGTTTTGGTTTTTCTGTTTAGGACTTTATGTTTTAACTTTCGGGCTTGCTTTTTTAGAAACAGCAGCAAACCCATACATATTGGCTTTAGGGGCTAAAGAAACCGCTACCCAGCGTCTAAATTTAGCCCAAGCATTTAATCCTGTTGGTCTTATTTTAGGATTAGTAGTAGCTCAACAATTTGTGCTTAAAAATCTACAATCAGACGATATTACTGATTTTAATACTTTAGATGAAGCTTCAAAAATATTAATCAAAACATCCGATTTATTAGTCATACGAGATCCATATGTTGTGTTAGGCTTGACGATTATTCTTGTTTTTGTATTGTTTGCAACCATCAAAATGCCACACTTTAAAGATCAAAAAGAGCTGCCAAGTATAAGCAATACCTTTTCTGTATTATTTAAAGACAGGAATTATGTGTTAGGAATTTTAGCACAATTTTTAAACGTAGGTGCGATGATTATGTGTTGGACATATATTTATCAATACGCAGAAGCTATTGAGATAAACAGTGTGACCACTAGTTATTATCAAATGTCAGCCTTTGTGTTATTTACTATTGGTCGCGCCATTGGGACCTATTTGTTGCGGTTTGTGAGTTCAGGAAAACTTTTAATGTATTTTTCATTATTGGCAATGTTATTTGTCTTTGGAGCTATTTTTATGACTGGTATTGAAGGACTTTACAGTCTTGTTGCTGTATCGTTTAGTATGTCATTAATGTTCCCAACTATTTATGGTATTGCTCTTGATAATTTAACAGAAGAACAGTCTAAAATTGGGTCTGCAGGATTAGTTATGGCTATCGTTGGCAGCGCTTTGCTACCAAAGCTTCAAGGTCTGATTATTGATATTGGGGGTAGCGGTGTGAAAGACGTACTTATCTTAGGAGTTCCTGAAGTTAATATATCATTTGTACTTCCACTTGCTTGTTTTTTTTATATAGCATGCTTTGGTTTTGGTGTTTTCAAAAATAAATTCTTTTAATTTCATTAAATAAATTCGAACTATCTGTATACTTAGGATTAATCAAGTAGTAAATTTATTCACTAAAATATGAGATTTATTTTTTTGATGACGGTGATAACGTAATTTATTTTATTTGTGAAGATGTCAATGTTTTTAAATCGTTAATAGTATTAGCAGGGTTTGAACTTTTAAAAATATAACTTCCTGCAACCAAGACATTTGCACCGCTTTGAACAAGTTTCTGTGCATTTTCGTTATTGACACCACCATCTATTTCGATAAGCGTATTTAATTTTTTTTGATTAGCCATTTCTCTTAGTTTAGTGATTTTGTTGTAAACAATATCCTCCAGCTTTTGTCCACCAAATCCAGGATTGATAGACATGAGCAGTACCATGTAGCACTTTGGTAGTATATCGTCTAAAACACTAACTGGCGTAGTTAGATTTAGTACTATTCCAGCTTTACAACCAGCATCTTCAATTTGAGTTAGAGTTCTATGTAGATGTGTAGTAGATTCATAATGAACAGTTATAATATCTGCACCTATCTTAGCAAATTCTTCAATATACCTCTCGGGTTTTTCAATCATTAAGTGAACATCAAGAGGTTTTTTTGCATATTTTTTTATGGCCTTAATAACAGGCATTCCGTAAGAGATATTGGGAACAAAATGACCATCCATTACATCAATATGAAACCAGTCTGCATTACTTTCATTAATCATTTCTATATCTCTTTGAAGATTAGCGAAGTCTGCTGCTAAAACAGATGGTGCAATTTTAATAGAACTCATTTATTTTTTTTTAGTTATAAAAAAGTACCCCTACTATGTTTGGAAGGGGTGGTAGTTTTACCCTAAGTAAGTTTTTAGGATTTTACTTCTTGATGTGTGTTTTAAACGACGAATAGCTTTTTCTTTTATTTGACGCACTCTTTCTCGTGTTAAATCAAATGTTTCTCCAATTTCTTCTAATGTCATCGGATGCTGATTACCAAGTCCAAAGTACAACCTAATTACATCAGCTTCTCTTGGTGTTAATGTTTCCAAGGCACGTTCAATTTCCGTTCGTAATGATTCATGCAAAAGATCTCTATCTGGATTTGGAGATTCTCCACTACGAAGAACATCATACAAGTTGGAATCTTCACCTTCCACTAATGGAGCATCCATTGAAACATGGCGTCCAGAATTTTTCATCGATTCCTTTACATCATTGATGGTCATGTCTAATTCCTTAGCAATTTCTTCAGCACTTGGAGGACGTTCGTGTGATTGCTCTAGGAAAGCATAAGTTTTGTTAATTTTATTTATTGAGCCAATTTTATTTAGTGGTAATCTAACAATTCGAGATTGTTCTGCCAGAGCTTGTAAGATTGATTGACGAATCCACCAAACGGCATAAGAAATAAACTTAAATCCTCTAGTTTCATCGAAACGTTGTGCAGCTTTAATTAATCCTAAATTCCCTTCATTAATTAAGTCCGGAAGCGTCAGTCCTTGGTTTTGATATTGCTTGGCAACAGAAACTACAAATCTTAAGTTAGCTTTGGTTAATTTTTCTAAAGCAATTTGATCACCTGCTTTAATTCGTTGTGCTAATTCAACTTCTTCATCTGCAGTAATTAAATCCACTTTTCCAATTTCCTGAAGATACTTATCTAAGGATGCTGTTTCTCTGTTGGTAACTTGCTTGGTTATTTTGAGCTGTCTCATGTTAAAAAAGTTTGTTTAGTATTAATATTAGGCTGACTCTTTGTTATACGGATAAGTGACATAAAATGTTACAAAACCATGGTATTTTTTATTTTTTCTTTTTAGAAAAAAAATAAAAAAAACCTCATAAGTCTTTATGAGGTTTTAAAAAAAAGAATAGTTAATCTTTTTTGTCTTCTCTAGGTTTTCGATCGTCTCTGCGATTATCTCTTCCGCGATTATCACGTCCACGATTGTCTCTGCGATTATCTCTTCCACGATTGTTATC
>JAQWYU010000275.1 GCA_029253805.1 Flavobacteriaceae bacterium
AAACGTTTAGCATATGAAAATTCTATGCGTGTACCTATGCTCATACGTTATCCAACATTAATCAAAAAAAATACTACTGTAAAACAAAAATGTTTGAATATTGATTTAGCACCAACAATTCTAAATCTAGCTGGTTTAGAAATACCTCATTACATGCAGGGAGAGTCAATGGTTGATCTACTGTATGGGAATGAAGCTGGTAATTGGCGAGATGCAATTTTATTTGAATACTTTAAAGATACCTACTGGCCATACGCCGGCCCAAATCAAATAGCTGTTAGAACAGACAGATATAAGTTAGTTGATTGTTTTCTTAAAAATGACATTGACGAATTGTATGATCTCAAAGTAGATCCAGGAGAAATGATTAACTTGATTAATGATCCTGCATATGATATTATTGAGAAGGATATGAGATTGCAGGCAACTATCTTGAAAAAAAAATATAAGTACAATCCGAATAGAGATTGGTGGTTAAAGAAGGTTATGAAATCAAATATAAGTAACTAGTTGACTTTCAAAACGTAGTATTACCTAGTTGTTTTTTCTAATAAATTATTTGTACTATGATTATTTATAAAAAGTTTATCAGCCTTTCTATATTGGCTTTATTTTCTTCAGGATGTAAATCACAAAAGTTTACTTTGAACAATAAGTCTCCTAATTTTATAGTTATTTTGGCTGATGATCAGGGATGGAATGGTACTTCTGTTCAAATGAACGATAATGAAGTTCAATCTAAGAGTGATTATCATCAAACTCCTAATATTGAAGCATTGTCAAAAAAAGGTATGCGTTTTTCTAGTGCTTACGCTAGTGCACCTGTATGTTCTCCTTCAAGGTATAGTATTCAGTTTGGGCAAACACCTGCCAGGCTCAAAATGATTAGAGTAGGTATGAATACTAACCATATTAATCATCAAACTCCACTAACAATTCCAAAGTTATTAAAAAAAATAAACTCTAGTTATGTTACTGCTCATTTTGGAAAATGGGGCATTGATGTTGACCCTTCAATTTTCGGCTATGACCAAAGTGATGGTATCACTGGAAATAAGGACGGTGTGTTTAATCATAAGTCAAATAAAAAACAATGGAAAAACACTATTTCAGATGATCCTAAAAAGATATTTAGTACTACTCAAAGTGCTATTAATTTTATTGAAAGTCAAGCTAAATCCAAGACTCCATTTTTCTTACAAGTTTCTCATTATGCGGTTCATTCTGATATAATGATGCGTAAAGAAACATTAAAAAAATATCTCAATGTAGAAAAAGGGAAATATCAAAATCATGCAGGTTTTGCTGCAATGACTGAAGATCTAGACTCTGGAGTTGGTTTACTATTAGATCGTATTAAAGAACTAGGATTGGAGAGTAACACCTATATTATTTATACTTCTGATAATGGAGCTGTCCCAATTATGCCACCAAAATCTAAATATACACATGGTTCAAATTATCCACTTAGCAGAGGTAAGTGGGATGCAATGGAAGGAGGTATTCGTGTACCATTTATAATATCTGGTCCCGAAATAATGGCTGGATCTGAGTCTAAAACACCTATTAGTTTTTCTGACTTATTGCCCACTATTGTAGAATTGGCTGGGGGAACTAGTTTTGATCAAACTAATTTAGATGGTGGAAGTTTTAAAAATATTCTTAGTAATCGAGGTATAGGCACAATAAATCGCTTTTCTGAAGGTCTTATTTTTCATGTTCCTTACGAAAATGGAATTGCTTTAAAAAGAGCGCATTCTGCTATCATTATTGATAGTTTTAAATTAATTAAATTCTATGATAATAATGAACTTTTCTTATTTAACATTGATGATGACATAAGTGAAGATAATAACTTAGCCTTATTACTCCCAGATAAGTTAAATAAGCTTGAAGATGCCTTAGATAGCTATTTACATATGGTTAAAGCACCTAGATGGAAACCTGGTGTTTCATGGAAAAATAAATCAATCGAATTATTCAATTCTTATCATTAATAAAAATACAACTTGTGAAAAATCAATTTAACAAGTCTTTTTTTTGGATTACATTTTTTCTATTAACTTTTAGTTACTGCCAAGAAAAATCAAGAAGCAATAAATCTCCAAATATTATATTTATATTTTCAGATGATCATGCTACAAACGCTATATCCGCTTATGGAGGACTTTTTAGAAATTTGGCACCAACTCCTAACATAGATCGAATTGCAAATGAAGGTGCCATACTTAAAAATGTTTTATGTACTAATGCTATATGTGGACCGAGCAGAGCTTCTATCTTAACTGGAAAATATAGCCATGTTAACGGATACTATAAAAATTACAAAGGAGGCGTTTTTAATAATAGACAGTGGACATATCCTCAGGCTTTACAAAAATCTGGATACCAGACAGCCTTAGTCGGAAAATGGCACTTAGCATCAGAGCCTGTTGGGTTTGATTATTTTAAATATCACATCTCTAAAGGAGAGCAGGGTCTTTACTGGGATCCCGTTTACAATGATAATGGAAATAAAACAGAAGAAAAGGGGTATGCTACCAATTTAACAACTGATTTTGCTATTGATTGGTTACAAGCAAGGAATGAAGGTGAACCCTTTTGCTTGCTATTACAGTTCAAAGCACCTCATCGAGAATGGGCGCCTGATAGCAAATATGAGAATTTATGGGATGATGTAGAAATGCCTTATCCATCAACTTTTAATGATAACTATGTAGGTAGGGAACTTACAGCAGGGGATACCGAAATGACGATAGATTATTTTAGTAGACAGGACATGAAAATGCAACCTCCAGACTCTTTATCGCCAAAAAAACAAAAAACATGGTTGCAATATGGTTTTAAACCTGGTCAAATTGTTAAACCCTTTAAAAAACTAAATTTACAAGACAACCGTAAGTTAAAATATCAAAGGTACATTAAGGATTATTTAGCTACTATTAAATCTGTTGATGATAATATTGGTAGGGTATTATTATATTTAAAAGAAAATGGATTAGAGGAAAATACCATTGTTATTTACAGTTCAGATCAAGGTTTTTTTCTTGGAGAACATGGTTTTTTTGATAAGCGATTTATGTACGAAGAATCTTTGAAGATGCCATTCGTTATTCGTTATCCTGGTGTGATTAAGCCAGGAACAATAGTAAATGATATTATATCAAATATTGATTTTGCTCCAACCTTATTGGATATGGCTGGTGTTAGTGTTTCAGAAAATATTCAAGGTAAAAGCTTCTTTGAGAACTTAAAAAAGAATACCCATGAGGATTGGAGACAATCAATATATTATCATTACTATGAGTATCCTTATTATCACCGCGTGCAACCACATTATGGAATTAGAAATCAACGCTACAAACTAATTCATTTTTATTATAATATTGATATTTGGGAATTTTATGACCTCCAAAATGATCCATCTGAAATAAATAATCTAATCAATAACCCAACATATAATCAAATTATTAATCATTTAAAATCCGAATTATTTCAGTTAAAGAAAAGCTATGGAAATACTATGACTATAGAACAATTAAGATATATTTCAGATAATGACTTTGGAGGTTTAGAGTCAAATAAAAAACAATAAAAGTTGATTATTCATTATATTTATCTTCTTATTAAATTCACATGAAGCTATTAAAGTTTATTTTTTTTACCTTATTATTTATATCTGTTACAGGTTCAAAGCCCAGTAAACAGTCTAATAAAATGAATGTATTATTTATTATAGCAGACGACCTAAACTGTGCCTTAGGAGCATATGGCGACCCAATAGCTATCACACCAAATATTGATAAACTTGCTAAGGAAGGGCTTCTTTTTAGCAATACACATGTTCAATATCCTTTATGTGGACCCTCAAGAGTTTCTTTAATGACTGGGTTATATCCAGATCAAACAAAATCTAAAAAATTGAGATTATATGTTCGTCAAACGATTCCAAATGTTATAACTCTTGGACAAAAGTTTAGGATGGAAAATTACCATTCAGTTCGAGTTGGTAAAATTTATCATTATCACAACCCTAGAGATATTGGCACTGCTGGTCACGATGATTCATACACTTGGGACCGAACGGTAAACCCTTATGGTCGTGATAAGTTAGAGGAACATAAGTTAATTGGATTAAAACCAAAACTAGATGGTGGAACTTTAAGCTGGTTTCAAGCAGAAGGTACTGACGAAGAGCAAACAGATGGAATTGGCGCTACAGAAACTATAGGTTTTTTGGATGAGTTTTCTCAAAGTGGTGAGAATTTCTTTTTAGCCTATGGATTATACAGACCTCACGTTCCTTTTGTTGCCCCAAAAAAATATTTTGATTTATATGACAATACCGACTTTACAGTTTCGCAAAGCAATGATGACTACCTAAACACAATTCCAGAGCCTGCTGCCATTTCTGTTCGTAGTAAAAAGGAACAAGTTAATTTAGATCCTGATTTAGCTAAAGATATTAAGCTAGCTTATTATGCAACTACAAGTTTTATGGATGCCCAAATTGGACGTGTTTTAGATAAACTTAAAGCTACTGGATTAGATAAAAATACAATAGTTGTGTTTACCTCTGATCATGGTTATCACCTTGGAGAACACGGCCACTGGCAAAAACAAACATTATTTGAAGCCGCGACTAGAGTTCCATTAATTATTTCTGGACCCTCTGTTAAAAATATTAATCAAGTCATAGATTCTCCAGTAGAATTAGTTGATTTATACCCCACAATTATGGATGTGGTAGATTTCCAAACTCCTAGTTTTGTGAGTGGTAAAAGCTTGGTGCCATATTTTGAAAAATCTGATGTAGTTGTTAGAACTAGTGCTTTAACTGAGCTGCAAGTAGCTATAAAAAACAAAACAGCCCAGGGCTATGGGATACAAACTAATAGGTATCGTTTAAATCAATGGTATTATAAAGAAAATCTCAGTTATGAACTATATGATCATCAATATGATAAATATGAGTTGGAAAACTTAGCTAACAATATAAATTATTTTTCAATAAAAGATTCACTTGCGGCTGTTCTAAAATCTCGAATCTCAGAAGCTAGGGCTAAACCAGTTGGTTTAGGAAAACAAATTAACAATGCAATGCCAAGTTTTGAGCCAAAACGATTTTATCCAAAACAAAAGTAAATTCTAATATTCTCAATTTAATTCTTCAGTAAGATTAAATATGTATGATTAGTTATTTGTTTAGTTTGATGTATTAAAATATATTTGGTGCATGAAATTAATCACTTCTCCACTTACTTTGCCGAATGGGGCTATTTTAAAAAATAGAATTGCAAAATCTGCTATGAGTGAGAATTTTGGGACACGACATCATGCTCCCAGTAAGGGATTAATCAATGTTTATCGAGTTTGGGCTAAAGGCAACCCTGGTTTACTCATTACTGGTAATATTATGGTAGATTCATTAGCATTAGGTGAATCACGAAATGTGGTTGTTGAAGATTATAAAAATTTTGATTTGTTAAAAGAATGGGCTAATTCAGTTGAAGGAACTGGTGTTCACATCTGGCCTCAAATAAATCATCCGGGAAGACAAGCCTTTTCAGCTATTAATAGACAGACAGTTGCCCCTTCTGCTTTACCACTAAAAATGGGTAATGCTTCTAAAATGTTTAAACTTCCCTTAGCTTTAGAAGAAAAGGATATTTGGAATATTATCAAACGCTTTGGAAATACTGCCAAAATTTTAAAAGAAGCAGGATTTACTGGCTGTCAGATTCACGGAGCTCATGGATACTTAGTTAGTCAGTTTTTATCTCCTAATAGCAATATTAGAACAGACAAATGGGGTGGTTCAGTATCAAATAGAGCCCGTTTTGTTTTAGAAATTTATCGTGAAATTAGAAATCAAGTCGGACTTAATTATCCGATAGGTGTCAAAATTAATTCTGCAGATTTTCAGCGTGGAGGATTTACAGAAAAAGAATCTATTGAGGTAATTAACCTTCTTGGAAATGAAGGAATTGATTTGATAGAAATTTCTGGTGGGACTTATGAGAAGCCTGCAATGATTCAAGGAGATATTAAAGAAAGTACAATGGCACGAGAAGCTTACTTTCTGGAGTATATAAAAAAAGCTCGAAAACTGGTTAAATCTCCTTTAATGCTAACAGGTGGTTTTCGTTCTGTTTTTGGAATGGATAAAGCTTTAGAAAATGGCCATTTAG
>JAQWYU010000276.1 GCA_029253805.1 Flavobacteriaceae bacterium
TCGGGATTTTCCGGTCTTAAAAAATTTAGTACAGAGTTTACTTCATTTTCTGATCCAGATTTGAAGGTTTTTCCAAAGAGAACGAAAACTATACAAATTACATCTAACACAAAAGATAATCTGCAGAACTTATCTGGGTTAGCATTTTATTCAGAAGTTGTGGAGGAGCGAGTACTGATGAGTTGCGAAAACAAGCATCTTGCAGTAAGTTTAAAAGGGGTAGATCTTAACTATCCCCGTAACACCATTGATTCTATTTTGATGTTTGGTCAATGGTTTGAGCCAAAGAGTCCGCAAATTGTCTCAGGGTGGGGCATTACCAATAATTTAAGCTTTGGAATATTTGATGTTTCAAAAGTTATTAAGCTGTACGCACCAAAGCCAGGACTAGGGCAAATTAGCTCATATAAAGGAGTTTTCAAGAGCATGAAAGTTGTTAATGCTGGAATTTTTCAGATTAATGAAGCGCTTGATAATTCACAAGTGTTTACTTCAATAGAAAACGCGAAATATCTCTTGAACTATGGCCCTGAAACTGTAAGTGCAATTGAAATTTATTTAACTCCTTTTGCTGACGAAGAAACTGTACGTTCTGAAATACAAACAGTTTTTAATAATCAAGTAACCATTAAAAATCGTATTCAATTAAATGATACATTGTATAAAATGCTGAATACGGAACATATAGCCGTTTACTTAATTTTTACCTTAATTCTCATTATTGCATTGTTTAATATAATTGGATCTATTATTATGATGATTCTAGATAAGAAAAATAATTTAGAAACTCTTTATAGTCTTGGAGCGACTTCCCAGGATTTAAGAACTATTTTCTTTTACCAAGGCATATTAATGACAGTCATTGGAGGAGTTGTAGGAATTGGTATCGGGACACTAATTATATGGGTGCAACAACATTTTTCTTTACTTATGATTACTAATTCTATAGCTTATCCTGTTGATTTACTGTGGATTAATATTGCTATTGTGTTAGCTACTATTTTAATTTTGGGGACAATAGCCTCCAGAATCGCTTCTCAACGAATTAAAAAAATACAATTTAAAACTTAAGTGAATTGGTATTCACCAAAAACAGATGAAATTTCGTCCAAAGTAGAAAACACTTCAGAACTTAGATCGCTAGTTACCATTTTAGTTCTGAAGGGTTTAAAATTAGCAATCCCCTTAAAGTAGTTCGTGTAATGACGTCTAGTCTCCAAAACACCAAGAACCTCTCCTTTCCAGTCAATAGCCATTTGAAGGTGTCTTCTGGCAGCTTCAACACGCTCTATCATATTTATTGGCTCTAGGTGTTGACCTGTTTTCATAAAGTGTTTTACTTGTTTAAAAAACCAAGGATTTCCAATAGTAGCTCTTCCAATCATAGCCCCGTCAAGTCCGTACTTGTCTCGCATTTCGATAGCGCTCTCTGGAGTGTTAACATCGCCATTTCCAAAAACCGGAATATGCATACGTGGGTTATTCTTAACTTCGGCAATAGGTCCCCAATCAGCAGCACCTTTATACATTTGTGCACGTGTTCTTCCGTGAATAGATACAGCCTTACAGCCTACGTCTTGTAGTCTCTCTGCAACTTCTACAATCTGAATAGTGTTATGGTCCCATCCCAATCGTGTTTTTACGGTAATAGGTAAATTCGTGCGCTTAACCATTTCTGCAGTAAGTTTTTCCATCAAACACACATCTTTTAAAATTCCTGCACCAGCCCCTTTACTAACAACTTTTTTTACAGGACACCCGAAATTGATATCAATAATATCTGGGTTTGATTTTTCAACAATATCAACCGCATGCAACATACTATCAATATTTGCTCCAAATATTTGTATACCAACAGGCCGTTCCTTTTCATAAATATCCAGTTTCATAGTACTTTTAGCAGCATCACGAATTAGTCCTTCACTTGAAATAAACTCTGTGTATACTACATCAGCTCCCTGTTCTTTACATAATGCACGAAATGGAGGATCACTTACGTCTTCCATCGGAGCAAGTAATAGGGGAAATTCAGGAAGTTCTATAGAGCCTATTTTAACCATAAATTATTTGTAAAAATTCATTTCGTCTATATATTCCCATACCTTAAGTGGAAGTAAGGGTTTAACATTTTTACCTTCTTTGATTTGCTGACGGATAAAAGTTGATGAAACCTCTACAATGGGAGCATCAACTCTAGTTATTTTTTTTGAGTTATTTGTTAACGAAGCCGCTGAGTTTGCTGTCTTTCTTGGATACACATAAATTGGATAACTTTCTTTAATCACTTCTGAATTCTTCCATTTTGGCAACGAAATGAGATTATCTTCTCCCATGATAAGTGAAAATTTATAATCTGGGTGTTTTTCTTCAATGTATGCCAAAGTGTGGATTGTGAAGTTAGGCTGAGGCATATTAAATTCAATTGAGCTAGGAACTAGTTTTGGATAATTTTTTGTAGCTCTAAAAACCATTTCTAGTCTTTGATGGTTATCTAGTAATTTCTTCTTTTTTTTATGGGGACTTTGGGGAGTAACAACAAACCAAATTTGCTCTAAATCTGAATGTTCAGCTAAATGATTAGCAATAATCAGATGCCCTACATGAACTGGGTTGTACGTTCCAAAAAAAAGTCCAACCTTCATTACTCGTAGTTTAAAAAGTTACTAACATTGTCGTATGCCTCCTTTAAAGCTACTCCCAAAACATTATTTTCAATGATACAATCAAACAAAGGAGCGGTGGCAAGTTCAGCTGAGGCCTTAGCTACTCGCATATTTATTTTGTCTTGTGACTCTGTTTGTCTTTTTTTTAAACGAATTTTTAATTCATCAATACTAGGGGGTTTTATAAAAACAGCTAATGTTGATTTTGGAAAATTTCTTTTAATTCGCAATCCACCTGAAACATCAATATCAAAAATAACATGTTTTCCAAGGGCCCAAATACGTTCTACCTCAGTTTTAAGTGTACCGTAAAAATTATCACGATAAACTTCTTCCCACTCTAAAAAATCATCTGATTTTATACGCTGTTTAAAGTCATCTATTGATAAAAAATAGTAGTCTTTTGAATCTACCTCAGATCCTCTTTTTTCACGTGAAGTTGCTGATACAGAAAACTCTAAGTTTAGTTCTTCTTGAGCTAATAGGTGTTTAACAATAGTAGTTTTTCCGGAGCCAGATGGTGCCGAAAATACAATCAGTTTCCCAGAGATTGATTTAGAGGACATTTAGTAATTGTTCTTTAATTTTTTCTAATTCGTCTTTCATTTGAACTACCAATTTTTGCATCGGAGCAAAATTTGCTTTTGATCCTATAGTATTTATTTCTCGGCCAATTTCTTGAGTAATAAATCCTAATTTTTTGCCGTTTGATTCGCTAGAACTTAAGGTTTTTGTAAAGTATTCTAAATGGTTATAAAGTCGAACTTTTTCTTCTGTAATATCAAATTTTTCTATGTAATATACGAGTTCTTGTTCAAAACGATTTTCATCATATTTTTCCTTCAGTTCACGCACACCTTTACTTAGTCGCTCACGAACATTTTTAATACGTTCAGGATCTATTTTAAGAACTTTTTCAAGTAAGTTATTAATTATACTAACTCGTTTTTTAAAGTCAGACTCTAACACCTTCCCTTCCTCAAGTCTGTACTGAGAAATATTTT
>JAQWYU010000277.1 GCA_029253805.1 Flavobacteriaceae bacterium
TAAATATTTAGCTTTGGATTCCAAATATAACCCACATTTTTAATATTATCATCTCTACCACTGAGGGCTGCATTAAACACGTGAAACATCGCAACTACATCGGCAAAATACGTTTGATGATTAGAAATAAAAAGTATGTTTGTTTCGGGTAAATTCCTCAAAATATCTGAACCTTCGATTTGGAGATCATTATATCCGTGATAACGTCTGTGACTAAGAGTTCCGATTATACGGATGATCCATTTTTTAATAAATAAATATTGTCCGAAAATATTTTTTTTGAATAAACCCATAGATATTATTAAAAAATTGATGAATGCAAACCTAAGCTATTTTTTTAAGACTATTTTTATCATTATTTTAATTTCTATCAATATCATTGCCGTTGCACCCCATACAATGTGACCATTTAATTTAAAAGCTGGTACTAAATATTTTGAGCCGTTTGAATCTAAAATTTCAGTTTTGATTTCATAATTATCATTCAACAGGTCTGATAAAGACACTTCAATAGTATCATCAACTTCAGACTCTTGTAGAACAAAGTTTAACGGGATATTTGAAATAGCAATAAATGGATGTACTTGAAAATTACTAGGAGGTATATAAATTGGTGTAACTTCTCTCAAAACTAAAATATTTTCAGGTGATACTCCTATTTCCTCCCAAGTTTCACGAACAGCGGTATCTTTTAAAGAAGTATCTTCAATTTCAGGTTTTCCACCAGGGAATCCAACCTGAGCCGAATGAATCCCTTTATAGGCCTTTCTTAAAATTAAAACTAAATTTGTTTCCCCTGTGTCACTTGGGTAGAATAAGGAAAGGACAGCTGCTAATTTTGCAGACTTACGCGATTCTTTAAATCTATCAATAAGTTTTTTGCGAAATGGCGGCGCCATTTTCATTTGCATCTCATGCCCTGGTAAACTAAGTTTATTTATTTCTGGGATTACTTTTTCAAATGATTTAAATCTCATATATTGAAAGTAAATTATTAATAATTATGCGAGCCTTAACTCTATTATTGTTCTTCTTACTATTTTGCAGTTGTCAAGATAAGAAAACCAGAGTTATAACGAAAGACGTTAACGAAAGTAGAATGAAACCATCCAATAATGACTTCATAAATGTATCAAAAAAAGCTGATTTTCGTCTAACAGATAAAAACGTTATGGAATTCCTATTAGACTATGGTAGTAAAAACATCGAAAATCTAGTTAGAATTACAACCGATTACGGATTTATTGATATACTATTATTTGAAAAAACAAAGTTTCACCGTGCTAACTTTGTATATTTAACAAAAAAAAAATACTTCAATAATACTCAGTTTTATAGAGTTATAACAGATTTTATGATTCAAGGGGGTAACAGTGATGACCGTATTACATTAAAAAAACGTAAAACTATTGGAAAATACTTGCTTCCAAATGACTATGATAAAGGTTTTAAACACGACAGAGGAATGCTTAGTATGCCCAGTAAAAATATAGAAAACCCCTACAAGAAAGCCTCTCCTTTTGAATTTTTTATTGTTCAACAAAAGGGCGGAGCTCACCACTTGGACGGCGATTACACTATTTTTGGAAAGGTTGTTAGAGGAATGGATGTTGTAGATAAAATATCTGCAGTTCCAACTGACGCATCGGATTGGCCCCTTCAAAACGTATTTATCAAAGACATTTCTATCATAAAACAATGAAAATTTATTAAATAATTATTTCTAACAACTAAAAGTAAATCTATTTAATTATCATTTATTAATAGTTTTACTTAAAACTTTGTGATAACTCGAACTATTATGACAATTACCCAACTCCTATATGTGTTAGCTGTAGCTGAACACCAAAACTTTACTAAGGCAGCTGAAAAATGTTTTGTAACTCAGCCAACCTTAAGCATGCAAATCCAAAAACTAGAGGACCAACTAGGAGTTCAAGTTTTTGATCGAACAAAAAAACCAATAAAACTTACGGAAGTCGGAAATAAAATTGTGGACCAAGCAAAAAAAATTGTTGAGGAAGCTAATAGAATTAATGATATTGTAGATCAGCAAAAAGGTTTTATTGGAGGTGAATTTCGATTAGGAATAATACCAACAGTAATGCCTACACTACTCCCAATGTTTTTAAAAACTTTTATAAAACGATATCCTAAAGTTAAACTAATAATTGAAGAACTTACCACTGAAGAAATTATTCAAAGAATCAAAGATGGTCACTTAGATGCAGCCATAGCTGCAACTCCATTAAAGCAAGATCAAATAAAAGAACGAGTCTTATTTTATGAACCATTTGTCGGATATGTTCCAAAAAATCATCGACTTTCATCAAAATTAAAACTTGAAATTTCAGATTTAGATATAAACGAAATGTTACTACTTGAAGATGGACATTGCTTTAGAGATGGAGTTTTAAATTTATGTAAAGCAGTAAATTCACAAAGTTCTGAAGAATTTCAGTTAGAAAGTGGTAGTATAGAAATGCTGATAAAACTTGCTAACGAAGGAATGGGTATGACACTTCTCCCCTTTTTACATACCTTAGATTTAAAAATTAACGAAAAAGATAATTTATATTTTTTCAACGAACCATCTCCAGCAAGAGAAGTTAGTTTGATATATCACAAAAATGAATTAAAAATACAAATTACTGAATCATTACATAAAACTATTTCTGGAATCATTCGCGGAGCTATTGCTTTTCAAAACGTTCAAATAATAAGTCCCATTATGAAATAAAAAATAGCGACCAAAAGTAGCTTTTTAAGTTTTTATATCAAGTAAAAATTAACTCAAATCAACCAAATATTTTTTTTAAGTCAGGATTCGTAAAAACCAATCTTTTAAATAAATAATTTTAACCCTTCAATTTTAAATGTGAACAGCCTTAATAGTGATTTCGAACTTCTTTGCAAAACAAAGGAGTATCTAAACTAAATTTTCTTAATAATGTTTTAGTGTACTCAGAACATTGAACTTGACATTATTAAAAAATTTAGAATTTATTAAAATTATTTTATACAATAGTTTTTAATGTAAATAATTTTTTTGGTTACGAGGATAACTTTGGATATTAGTTTTGAAGAATTTAAGGTTTAAGTTTAATTGACCACTCAAAATCAAAAGAACATACTTGGTCTCCATTGCTATCTACTCCGGCTGCTGTTAAAAAAAATCGCTGACCTTCTCCAGATTCAATCGCTTTTTTAATCACAGAGTCAATAACAATCCCTTGAGTGCAACAAAATGTGATTAACCCTTTTGCTTTCTTATTAAAAGAAGCTTTATTGCTAATAACCAACATAGATATAGACCTTTTGGAAGTTTTAATTTTATTGATGAGCAACGCTCCAGTAGCTAATTCAGCTGCCATCCCCTGCACAGCCCAAAACATTGAATCAAAAGGGTTTTGATTAATCCATCTATGTTTAACTACTACAATACACTTACTATTGTCAATATATTTAGTACGAATCCCCATTAAAAAAGCTGACGGCAATTTTAGCGCCAGAAAGTAATTAAGTTTTCTTGTAGTAAATTTCATCTTTTTAAAATAATAAGGGCTAATATAGTAATTAAATAAGCGTATTTATCAATTTAAGATACCACATTAAATTAAAGATTGTATTTTAGTACATCATAAATTATTATCTATTACCATGAAAAAAATATGTAATTATATAAGTTTGATTTCCTTATTTATTGTTTCTGGACAATCTTTAAAAGTCCCTGTAGACACACTAGTAACTACTACACACTCCACTACAATCAAAGGAGTTGATTTTAGTTATACTGCTGAGACCGGCATGCAACCCGTATGGGATAAAGAAGGTTTTCCAATTGCAAGTCTTTTTTATACATATTACAAAAGAAATAATATAAAAAATAAAGGTAAACGTCCCTTAATTATCTCCTTTAATGGAGGTCCTGGTTCAGCATCTGTTTGGATGCATATTGCATATACAGGTCCGCGTATATTAAATGTTGACTCTGAAGGATATCCTGTCCAGCCCTATGGATTTAAAAACAACCCTTATTCTATACTTGATGAAGCTGATATTGTTTTCGTTAACCCAGTTAACACAGGTTATTCAAGAATGCTCCCCGATAGTGAGGGAAAACTACCAAAACGGGAACAATTTTTTGGGATCAATGAAGACATTAAGTACTTAGCCGCATGGATAAATACGTTCGTTAGTCGTAAAAATAGATGGGAATCACCTAAATACATTATTGGTGAAAGCTATGGAGGTACACGCGTGATGGGATTATCGCTAGAATTACAGCAAAATCAATGGATGTACTTGAATGGCGTCATTTTAGTCTCACCAGCTGATTACAAAGTATTGAGGGTAGGTGGACCTGTTTCTTCGGCGCTTAATCTACCTTACTTCACTGCTACGGCATGGTACCATAATCAACTACCTGAAGCACTACAATCAAAAGACCTAGCAGAAATCCTTCCAGAGTCAGAAGACTTTTCTATTAATACTTTACTACCTGCGTTGGCAAAAGGAGGCTTTATTAATAACTCTGAAAAAATAAAGGTTAGTGAAAAAATGGCCTATTACTCAGGACTAACTAAAAAAGTGATTTTACAACACAATCTAGACGTCCCTAATTCATTTTTCTGGAAAGAACTTTTAAGAGATAAAACTGGACAAACTGTAGGACGACTAGACTCTCGTTACATAGGAATTGATAAAAAAGAGTCAGGAGAAAGACCTGACTACAACGCAGAATTGTCTTCTTGGCTGCATTCATTCACACCCGCAATTAATCATTATGTCAAAAGTGAACTTAACTTCAAAACAGATTTAAAATATAATATGTTTGGGCCTGTACAACCATGGAATAATGATGATGATAATACACGTAATGATCTAAGACTTGCAATGGCACAAAACCCATATCTAAAAGTATTAAATCAATCAGGATACTATGACGGAGCTACGACTTATTTTAACGCGAAATATACATTATCACAAATAGATCCCAGCGGAAAAATGAAAGATCGCTTTTACTTCAAAGGATACAAAAGTGGGCATATGATGTACTTGAGAAAAGAGGATTTAGTTCAGGCTAATGACGACTTAAGAGAATTTCTTAATAATTCGTCAACAAAAGGCAAGCCAGCTAAATACTAATGTCTACACCACTAGTAAGTATTTTAATTCCGTTCAAAAACACCGCTAATTATTTAGAGGACTGCTTAGAGTCAATATTAAAACAAACTTTCACAAGTTGGGAAGTTATTATGGTTGACGACAGATCTACTGATGACAGTCGGATCATAGTTCAAAGGTATACTGACCTAGACAGTAGAATACATCTATTAAATAACCAAGGAAATGGAATAATAGATGCCTTAAGAACTGCCTACAGTCATGTAAAAGGTACATTAATCACTAGAATGGATAGTGATGATATAATGATGGAAAACAAACTAATGAAGCTACAAAAATCTCTTCAAAAGTATGGTAGAGGGTACCTGGCAATAGGAAAGATTCGCTACTTTTCCAAAACAGGTATTGGAGACGGTTACAAACGTTATCAAGACTGGCTAAATACATTAACAACGAATGGGGCTAACTTTGATGAAATTTATAAGGAGTGCGCAATCCCATCGCCCTGTTGGATGGTGTACAAAAAGGATTTTGAAATATGTGGAGGGTTCGAATCCAGCACATACCCTGAAGATTATGACTTAGCATTTCGTTTTTTTAAGCATGGGTTAAAATGTATTCCAAACAATGAAGTACTTCACTTGTGGAGAGATTATCCTTCAAGAACATCCAGAGTTGATGTGAAATATGCTGAAAATTCCTTTTTAGAAATCAAAGTCAAATATTTTTTAGAACTATCATACAATAGTAATAGAAAACTAGTTATCTGGGGTGCTGGTAGTAAAGGAAAAAAAATAGCGAAATTATTAATAGACAGAAATTTGTCTTTTGATTGGGTTTGCAATAACCCAAATAAAATTGGTAAACAAATTTATAATCAAACGCTAAAGTCTATTGAAGATTTGATGTTATTAAAAAATCCACAGTGTATAATCTCAGTAGCAAACCGAAACGATCAAA
>JAQWYU010000278.1 GCA_029253805.1 Flavobacteriaceae bacterium
TTATTAGGTAATCATTTTTACACTTCAATATATTTGAACGCAGAAGAAAATCAATTAATAAGTATGGATGGTACAACATTTAATCTTTCTTCAGAAAATGCTGAGGATTTAACTGATGAGGTCATCTCGTTAGTTAGTGGGATGTATTTTGGCAAAAAAGAATTTAATGCGTTTAAAGAACTAAATAAAACTAAACCATAGGCATATCTTCTTCTTTCAATTTTGCTATTTCTAAACCTCTTAATTAGGTTAAACACTTATTTCTTATATTTGGGTAAAATAACTTATTATGAAGAATATTCTATTCACACTCGCTTTACTTGTTTCTTTTAGCTCTTTTGGGCAGGCTAATATATTAAACATCAAAAACCCCAATACAACCAAAAACCTTAATACAGAAGAGAAAGATGAATTTAATCCAAATGAAACAGCTGAACGATTAAGTAAAAAAGAAGAGCAAAACATTGAAAGATTCAGAGCTGCACAAGATAGAGGGCTTTCAAGATTCGATTTATTAGACTATGACGGGGCTATTGTGGACTTTACAAAAGCTATAGAAATTATTCCTAATATACCTTATCCTTATTACTATAGAGGTCTTTCAAAGGCTAATTTAGACGATTATAATGGGGCAATAAGGGACTTTACAAAAATTATAGAGCTAGATCTATATGATCATTTTGGCTGGAATCATGGTGGAATTCCTAAATTGTATGGTGATGTTTATTACGAGAGAGGCAATATAAAATTTATTTTAAAAGACTACAATGGCGCTCTTACTGACTTTTATCAAGCTGGCGGTATAGATCCTTCTAATGTTTATGCTGTACTATGGATAGGCCATACAAAAAATGAATTAAAAGACCATAATGGAGCTATAAAAGCTTTTAATGAAGTGTTAGATATTGGAAATGCTAAAGAATTTGTAGAAGATATAGAATATTATTATACAAGAGGTATTGCAAAATTTGAATTAGAAGATTATTCCGGAGCATTAACAGAATTCACTAAAGTGATAGCGCTTGACCCTAATTATGATTATGCTTATGCACAAAGGGCTAGGTGTCATTATGCTGTTAATAATTTCCAAAAAGCAATAATTGACTCTTCAAATGCTATAGAATTAAATCCAACATATGGTTATTACTATTATCTAAGAGCTTGGCATAATCATAAACTAGGTGAGAACTTAAATGCTTGCACTGATATTAAAAAAGCAATTGAGCTAGATATTACAATAGGAGGATATGAATATGATGAGGGATTTGATATACTTGCAGCCTGTACTCAAAAAATTGATGGAAAATGAAAAAAAGAGTATTTGATTTATTTTTTATTAATGAGGTTTTCCTGAGTATTATATTAGCCAACCAAATCTACTAGTATTAGCACCCAAACAACTTAATATCGGCTACCAATTTTAACAACTCGTTGTCACCCGCTTTGGAGGAAAGAAATAATGCTGGATTTGAAAAACTATATTTATAGGAAATGTCTAAATAGAGATCTGGGAATCCGTCTTTGTCGATGTCTCCAGTCCATATAATCTGAATCATTGCATCATCAAAATGATCTTGCTTCAAGAAAATTTGTTCAATACTCATTCCGTTCTTGATACCTGTTATTAACATTTTATAGTCTTTTACCCGACCATACTCATCTAACGTTCCTGATGCCTTAATGGTATTGTCTCCCAACTGCATCGATTCACCAGGTAATAATCTATTTTTTAGTCCTTTATAGGAGTTAATTTGTATGTTTTCAGGAATTTCAACTCCTGCTATGAGCAGCATAGGATCATTATTATAGCCTTCACAATAAATCTTTATTCTGCTCATTTCTTCTTCTTCATCAACCACCGGACTGTGTATCGGTTTCATTTTTAGTTTCGTTTTGTAACACGTAACACTGTTGTCTTTGTTATTACGAAACAATCCTACCCAAGTCTTACTCTCTATTGTGGAATCTAGATCCTCTGAAGCGTACAAAGTGGGTAAAATGATAAAAATACTATCTGAAATACTTGAATTTGGGATTTTAGTAGCAAGCCCATCTTCTATAATATTAATTTCTTCAACTAACATCATTTTTATTACTACATCATAATCTTGTTTAAATCCCCATCTTAGCAAGTCATGTTTTTCTGCTTGGTAGAATATATCAAAGTATTTATTTTTGTATTTTGTATTTATTCCTAGGCCAAAGTTAGATGATGTATCGTCAATTAATAACTTGTATGATTCGTCTTTTACGTATGAAAAACTATAGTCTATACCTTTTTCGTCTTTAAAATTGTAGTAAAATAAATCTCCTTCGTCTGTACTTATAAATTTAGCTCTTACATGATTGTATGTTGCTTTTAGTTTTTCGATTTGACTAATTTTAGCATCATTTGTTTCTTCTTTGATAGTGATTTTTTCTTGCTGTTGAATTACTTTTTCCGCTGATAGTTGTTTAATTTTCTTTTCTAATTGAAGAACTTTTGGATCTTTGTCATTTTTACCTGTGTTATTTTGGCAAGCAATTAAGGTCACTAGGAATACTATAACTGGGATTATTTTTTTCATTTTTTATGTATTGTTAACTTCTCTATTATGGTTAGTGCGGAAATTAGAATTACTGAATTTCCGATTAAGCATATAGCCATTTTTTTTATTTATTGTAAAGACAAATCAAAAGATTTAGTGGACTTGGTTTAAAGAGATTGAGTAACATAACTTGTATTAATTATAGCTATTATTGTAGCCTTTTTTTTCTTTTTTATACTTTTCCCAAGCTATTACTTTTACTCCTTTTGAGTATTGAATTTTGTTCGGTTCGTTTTTAATTAGTTTGTCAAATCTTTTGTAATTAAATTCTAAATTCTCTATGTTAATTTCACTAATTGGCCATTCCAAATGATGAATTTCAAATTCGTTAATTGACTTTTCTGTGTCTTGAAAAAGAGCATACCTTTCAGTAAGCCATTTGTCCAATTCTGTTTTTTCTGTGATTCTTTTTCCAATCGTAAACTGAATATTTAATTTGTCATTAAATTCAGAGTTATTGGATTCATAATAGTTTTCACCACGTTTGATTTCAGAAAATCTATAGGGGAGTTCAGACATTCCTTTGGCAATTTTACAAGATAAACTTTTCCCCCCTTCAATGCTCAAAAAATAGACCCCTGTTTTGTTATTTGATTTAACATAAGTTCGTATATTAATTTCATCAAAATTCGAAATTGGAGGAAAAGATGGGAAGTTTTTAGGCCTTATCTTTTCCATTGAAAAAGCAACAACCGAAATCCAAGGTTTTCCATCGAAAAGGTCAATTTTTAGTTCTTTCGGAACAAATTTTTTCAATTTGGATAATTCCACCTGCCAATGAAGAAATATTGCACTATTCCACTCCTGATAAAATTTCCAACTTTCAGTCGGCATTTCCCAAGGTCTATGTTCTGAGGTATTTAATATCTCTCGGATTGTCATTTTATTTTATTCTAATTGTACATAACTATTCTGTTTAAGCTTTTATACGTTTGATTTTATTAAAGTTAGTAAATAATTATTGACATAGAACGTCTGTGAGGACATTCGCAAGTGAGCAGAAAACTAGCTATAAAGTTTATATGACTTAAGTTTTAATTACATTCAGTTTCTTCAAAATTATCCTTTTCGTTATTATATTTAATACATTTTTTTAAATTTAATAAACAATTACCGTGCGCTATTTTACATTACTATTTTTAGTTGTTTCATTTTATCACAATAACCATAATTGTTTATAGTCATTGTTAGCGCCAGTTTATTCACAGTCAGTTTCAACAAAATCTTCTTTTTCATCATCATACTCCAGACATTTCTGTTTTATTAAAATCATCTCATTATTGATTACTTTATGAGTAGCATTCATATGACTTCTTCCTGCACAACATTGATTGTGTTCGTAAATTAGTTTTGCGTCATTGTCAAATTCCAAAGAAGTTCCACTAAAATTACTTTTTAAATATTGATCAGAATTAGGGTTTCTCAAAATGAAGATACTCGAGGTATTTGGACCTGAATAACTTGCTTCAAAGACTGAAAAATCTTCAACTCCATCAAAGTTATAATCTCCAATATTTATGTTATCTGTCCCAAATAATTGACAATCTAATTCAATAGTTTGGATTAATCTATCAGTCTTTTTTTCAAAAATTTTAACTCCTGATATTCTAGCATAAAAATCTCCCTTTTTCTTAGTTATAATGGTTTTAAAATAATGTTCTTTCGTAGATTTTGACTGAAGTAATTCTTTACTTTTCCATTCAAAACTGTCTCCGTAATCAACATCAAATTCTTTGTGTAATAAAATTTGATAAGTTTTTGATTTGTCAGATTTAATCCAAATCCCTTTGATTTCGTTCTTATTTTCTTCAAAATTTTCAAAAACTAATGTTGCGGTATTATTTCCTGTATTGTCTTTTTCAAAAAGATTCAGTTTACCATTTTTAAGTTTTCCATTAATTGTAATTGGGCTATCATAATTATCGTAAGCATAATAAGCTAATGATACTCCATCAATGTAATGGTACATCACTAATGTAATTGGAAAATTTCCTAAATAGCCTGAATAGCTTGATTGGCTTTTTCCAGAAACTGTAAAAAGAAGTAACAGTATTAATATGCTGAGTCTCATTCTCATTTAATTGTTGCTTACGTTTGGATAAACACACTTGTATTTAGCCACATTATGTTTTCAAAAATAATATTAATTAAATTTAGTATAATGTACAACTAATCTTGCAATTTATATACAATGCTTCAATCAATAAAATTAAAAGTAACAAGAGTTAGGATATTTAATTTGGATTGTTATTAAAATTATATTTATATGAAAATGAAAAAAAGAGTATTTGATTTAATTTTTATTATTATTTCAGCTTTAATATTAGTTGTATTTTCAGAATATTATTTTTTGAAAAAGAATATGGCTTTTTCGTTTATACCTATTTTAATGGCATATTATTTAGGGCAGTTTTCCCATATTAGGCTCAAGGAATAATTGAAAAATACTACTTAACAACTTCGAACTTTCGTAAGTTTGGGTCATAAAGGGAATTACAGAAATGTAGTTCCTTATTTTATTTATTGTACACTTTATTACTGTATTCACTCCTATTATACATAATTCTAATTCCGTTAATAATTACTGTGTTTTATATAGAATTGGTCTTTTAAAACTATGTATTATAGCTTGTCTTGGATTGCTTTTTTTTAAAATCATTATATTTGGGTTTAACTTATTAATTATAAAAAAACTACTCTTACTTTCCGCTTAATTAATCTTCTGCTTTTCTTCTTTTTCACAAGAGGTATTAGATAATCAGTCAGTAATTGATATGATAGAATTAGGCTTTGATGAGCAAGTTATTATTGATAAAATTGAGTCAACGAATTCTAGTTTTGAAACATCATTAGAAGAATTAAAAAGTTTGAAGTTATTAGGAGTAACTCAAAATATTATTTCCATAATGATTTAGGAATCGAAAGAAACAATTCCAAATGAAGTAGTAGATAATTATCTTGATATATAAAATTAAATCTCTACGACTAATTAAGTAATAAATATTTTTCAATTGATGATTTTATTTTCTCAAGCAGCACTAGTCATAATTATTTTAGTAACTGTGCTATGGATCTGGAGTATATTTATTAAAAACGTTAGTATTATAGATGTTTTT
>JAQWYU010000279.1 GCA_029253805.1 Flavobacteriaceae bacterium
CCTGATTTTTCAAGAACAAAAAACTCTTTGTTAACCGTAACGATATGTGCGTTGCTTTCCTTTATTATATTTTGAATTTGACGTTCTTCAAACAGCAAGTCTGATTTGATTTTGAACAAGCAAGATTCTTGGTAAATAGTGTCATCGTCTGTATGGTAATAAGCCTTGATTACTTCGACTTGTTTTTCAATTTGACCTATAATTTTTTTAACTTGATTTTCGGACATGTTAATCAATATCGTAAAACGAGAAACGCCTTCAATTTCAGAAACGGAAATATTTAGACTTTCAATATTAATGTGTCTTCGCTGAAAAATTGCAGAGATTCTATTGAGTAAACCAATGTTATTTTCGGTATATACAGAGACTGTGTAAAGTTGTTTTTCTGTTTCCATCCTATTCTAATCTTATATCTGATACCGATGCTCCTGATGGAACCATTGGAAACACATTGCCTTCCTTTTCTACACAAACTTCTAAAAAATAGGGTCCATCACTATCAATCATTTCCTTTACAGCAGCTGCTAAACCTTCTCGTTTTGTGACTTTTTTTGCTTCTATATAATAACCCTTAGCGATGGCTACAAAATTAGGGTTTGCCATAACTGTAGACGCGTAACGCTTTTCAAAAAATAATTGTTGCCATTGGCGAACCATCCCTAAAAACTCATTATTTAAAACAACTATTTTTACAGGTAATTTATTTTGAAATATAGTTCCTAATTCTTGTATAGTCATTTGATATCCCCCGTCACCAATTACAGCAATGACTTCTCTTTCTGGAGCTGCCATTTTTGCTCCTATTGCTGCAGGCAATGCAAATCCCATAGTGCCTAAACCTCCTGAAGTGATGTTGCTTTTAGTAACATTAAATTTAGCATATCGACATGCTATCATTTGATGTTGACCAACGTCTGAAACAATCGCAGCCTCACCTTTCGTTTGGGCGTTTATCTCTTTAAGTACTTCTCCCATTGTCAAACCCTCTTTGGTTGGGTACAAATCATTTTTAATGACTTTATTATATTCTATTTCATATAAATCCTTGAATTTTTTAAGCCATTCAGGGTGTGAGTTGGCGTCAACCTGTGGTAACAGCTCTATTAAATTCTGTTTAGCATCTCCCAACACAGCAACATCTGTTTTGATGTTTTTATCAACTTCTGCTGGATCAATTTCAAGGTGAATAATTTTAGCTTGTTTTGCGTACTCATCTAATTTACCTGTAACACGGTCATCAAAACGCATCCCGATTGCGATTAACACATCGCAGTCATTTGTTAGTATGTTTGGTGCATAGTTTCCATGCATTCCAACCATTCCTATATTTAGTGGGTGTGATGTTGGAAGCGCTGAAGCGCCCATAATAGTCCAAGCTGCAGGAATTCCTGCTTTTTCAACTAACGCTTTAAGCTCTACCTCAGCTTTGCTAAGTATAATTCCTTGTCCCCAAATTATCAACGGCTTTTTAGCGTTATTTATTAGAGTTGCAGCGTCAGCAATAGTTGACGGATCTGTTTTTGGAACTGGCACATAACTTCGAACTCCTGTACACTTCTTATACTGAAAATCAAATTGTTCAAACTGAGCATCTTTCGTAATATCAATCAAGACGGGGCCGGGTCTGCCACTTTTTGCGATATAAAATGCTCTGGCTATAATTTCTGGAATTTGAGACGCTTTTGTTACTTGGTGATTCCACTTAGTTACTGGCGTTGAAATACCTACAATGTCTGTTTCTTGAAAGGCGTCGCTACCTAGTAAATGTGAAGGGACTTGTCCTGTAATACAGACAATAGGTGTTGAGTCTATTTGCGCATCGGCAATACCAGTGACTAAATTTGTGGCCCCAGGTCCTGAGGTGGCGATAGCAACCCCTACTTTGCCAGAAATACGCGCATATCCTTGAGCGGCGTGAGCGGCACATTGCTCATGTCTTGTTAAGACGTGATTTATCTTGTCCTCATACTTATATAGCTCATCGTAAACAGGCATAATTGCACCGCCTGGATATCCGTATAAAACGTCAACCCCTTCTGCTAACAAACATCTCACTATCGCTTCACTTCCTGAAATGCATTCCTTAGGTTGCTCTAAGTATTGCTTCTGAATAGCGGTCAGTGTATCCATAATCTAAATTTAAAATTCATCTGTTACACACCCTATGGATGCGGATGATACTGTTTTTGCATATTTATAAAGCACACCGCTTGTAACTTTTAAGGGGGGCGCTATCCACTTTGCTTTTCGTAATTCAAGTTCCTCTTCAGAAACATCAAGTGTAATTGAGTTTGTATCAGCGTCAATGGTAATAATGTCTCCGTCTTTTACCATGGCAATAGCCCCTCCTTCTTGAGCTTCCGGAGTAATGTGACCTACAACAAATCCGTGTGTACCACCTGAAAATCTTCCATCGGTTATAAGCGCAACGTCTTTTCCTAATCCGGCACCCATAATGGCTGCTGTGGGTTTCAACATTTCAGGCATTCCTGGGCCTCCTTTCGGGCCTTCATATCTGATTACAACCACATCGCCTTTATTTACTTTTCCGTCACGAATTCCATTATTAGCCGCATATTCACCTTCAAATACTTTGGCGGTTCCTTTATAATTTAACCCCTCTTTTCCGGTGATTTTAGCAACACTTCCGCCTGGTGCTAAATTTCCATACAGCATTCGTAAGTGGCCAGAAGCTTTAATAGGGGTTTCAATTGACATAATTACATCTTGACCTTTTTTTAAGCCTTCAACCTCAGCAAGATTTTCTGCAATTGTTTTTCCAGTCACCGTTAAGCAGTCTCCGTGTAATAGTCCTTTAGATAACAAATATTTCATCACCGCTGGAATCCCACCGACTCGGTGTACATCTTCCATCAAGTACTTTCCACTTGGTTTTAAATCTGCTAAAAAAGGTGTATTGTCACTGATTCTCTGAAAATCTTGTAGAGTAAATGATATTTGAGCTGCTCTTGCAATAGCTAAAAAGTGAAGTACTGCATTTGTCGATCCTCCTAAGATTGTTACGAGTCTTATTGCATTTTCGAGCGATTTCTTAGTGATTATATCGGATGGTTTTATATCTTTTTCTAGTAATACCCGCATTGCTTCACCTGCTTTTAGAGCATCTTCCTTTTTTTCTTCTCCACTCGCTGGATTAGAAGAATTGAACGGAAGTGTCATTCCTAGGGCTTCGATTGCTGACGCCATTGTGTTGGCAGTGTACATCCCGCCGCAAGCGCCTGCCCCCGGACATGCTTTTTCAACAATTGTTTCAAATTCAGATTCTGACATAGTTCCAGAGACTTTACTTCCCCAAGCTTCAAAAGCAGATACGATATCTAGTTTCTTCCCGTTATGACATCCAGAGTCTATAGTCCCGCCATAGACTAATATGGAAGGCTTATTTACACGAATCATTGCCATTAATGCTCCTGGCATATTTTTATCACAGCCTACTACCGTAATCATCCCATCGTAACTCATAGCTTGAACCACGGTTTCCATAGAGTCTGCAATAACATCTCTTGAGGGAAGTGAAAAACGCATTCCAGGTGTTCCCATCGAAATGCCATCACTGACGCCTATTGTATTAAAAATTAAGCCAATAACATCTTTGTTAATAGTCCCTTTTTTAACCAGTTTGGCAAGCTCATTTAAGTGCATGTTGCATGGGTTGCCCTCATAACCTGTGCTAGCAATTCCTACTAAAGGTTTTTTAAAGTCCTCTTTGGTAAGTCCGATCGCGTGAAGCATCGCTTGTGCTGCTGGTTGCGTAGG
>JAQWYU010000280.1 GCA_029253805.1 Flavobacteriaceae bacterium
AAAGATTCAATATCTCCTACAGTACCACCAATTTCAGTTAATATAATATCGTAGTCACCTGATTTTCCCAAAATCTGAATACGATGCTTAATTTCATCAGTAATATGGGGAATAACTTGTACTGTTTTTCCTAAAAACTCCCCGCGTCTTTCTTTATCAATAACGCTCTGATATATGCGACCAGTAGTTACATTGTTAGCCTGAGAGGTGGGTACATTTAAAAAACGTTCGTAATGACCCAGGTCTAAATCAGTCTCTGCACCATCATCAGTAACATAACATTCTCCGTGTTCATAAGGGTTAAGGGTTCCTGGATCAATATTTATGTAAGGATCTAACTTTTGTATCGTAGTGCGATAACCTTGAGATTGAAGAAGCTTAGCAAGAGAGGCTGCTATAATACCTTTCCCAAGAGAAGAGCTTACGCCTCCAGTAACAAAAATGTATTTAGTGATAGTATTTGTCATTATGCGTGGTTAAACGCAAACAAATTTACAAATAAGTATTGAAACAATTAGTAAATTTTATAGATGTTTGTAAACAGACAATAGAAAATAAAAATTGACCCTTATCGGATCTATTTTTATTAAAGCAAAGAGTATTATTTAATATCAACTAATTCAACATCAAAAATTAAATTTGCATTTGGAGGAATGGTTCCACCAGCTCCTCTACTTCCATAACCCAAGTTGCTAGGTATAACAAAACGAGCTTTATCTCCAACTCTCAAAAGAGATATACCTTCGTCCCATCCGGCAATAACCTGCCCCATACCCAATTTAAATTCAATAGGCTCTTTTCTATTGTATGATGAATCAAAAACAGTACCATCAGTTAATTGGCCTTTATAATGGACTGATACTGTCACGCCTTTAGTAGCTTGAATACCATTACCTTTTTGAAAGATTTGGTAACGAAGACCACTGCTAGTTTTGTCAAATCCTTTAGCTAATATTTCAAGTTCAGCTTCGATAGAAGCCTTTTCCTCTGCTAAACGTTTTTCTCTGGATCCTTCAAAGATTCGAAAGGCCTCAACGGCTTGAAACTTTTTTGCAGCATTACCAACTGAAATAATTTCAACTGATTCAATGGAATTCCCTTGAGCAATGTTATCAATAACAGATTGGCCTTCAACAACATTTCCAAAAACAGTATGCTTACCATCTAGCCAAGGAGTTGGAACATGTGTGATAAAAAACTGACTGCCATTTGTTCCTGGACCTGAATTAGCCATTGACAATATTCCAGGAACATCATGTTTTAAATCTGCATTAAATTCATCATCGAATTGATATCCTGGATTACCAGTCCCAGTTCCTAAAGGACAGCCTCCTTGAACCATAAAGTCAGGGATAACTCTATGAAATTTTAACCCATTATAATAAGGCTCACCTTGGTTTTTTGCTGAGTTCTCTAAATTACCTTGAGCTAAAGCTACAAAGTTCCCTACAGTTCCAGGAACTTTCATAAATTCTAAATTGACTATAACCTCTCCTTTAGAGGTGTTAAATTTTGCGTATAGACCGTCTTTCATGAGTTTTGTTTTTTTTTAACAGCTGCAAATATAATAAGGAATTATCAACAAATAAGATTCTTTGGAAGTTTTGTTATTTAGCATTTTAATTAGCTACCTCGCTAATGAATTTTATACGGTATAATCTGAGTTCTTGGTCGTCATAATCTCCATCAAATTCTTCAATAGCAGCTTCAATATCATCGGATTCAGAATCCATAAAATAATCATGTATTTCTTCTTGCTGATCTTCATCAAAAAGCTCATCAATCCAATAACTAATATTTAATTTCGTTCCAGAAAAAACTATAGCTTCTAGTTCTTTAATAAAATCAGACATACCCATTCCTTTGGCTGAAGAAAGGTCATCCAAAGGGAGTTTTCTGTCAATATTTTGAATTATATATAACTTAAGAGATGAGTTGGAACCTATAGATTTAATCACCATGTCTTGCATTCGATCAATTTCATTCTCATCTACATAACGTTTTATTAAATCTACAAAATCATCTCCATAACGCTTTGCTTTACCTTCTCCAACTCCATGAATATTATGTAGCTCTTCAATTGTGATTGGATATTTAAGTGCCATATCTTCTAATGAAGGGTCTTGAAAAATAACAAAAGGGGGGACACCCAATTTTTTTGCATTTGATTTTCGAAGATCTTTTAACATTTTAATTAAAATCGAATCTGATACAGCAGCAGAAGTACTGAATTTATTGTCCGAATCTAGTTCATTGAAAGTGTGATCTTCAGTCATTTTAAATGACGATGGATTTTTTAGAAAATTTCGTCCTGATTGATTAATCTTTAAAACACCATATGTTTCAATATCTTTACATAAAAAACCAGCTACTAGCGACTGCCTAATCAATGCCATCCAGTAAAGCGGTAGTTTTTCTTTTCCTTTTCCAAAAAATGATTTCTCATTTGTTCTGTGAGATTTGATAAGTGCATTCTCTTGACCAGTAAGCACATTTACTAAATCCTTGCTCTTATATTTTTCGTGAGTTAAAGAAACAACACTTAATAATAAATTTAATTGATTCATAGCCTCTGATTGTGGCTTTGGATTACGAATATTATCATCCATATCAAAACCCTCACCAGTTTTGGAATCAAAATATTCACCAAAATAATGTAAAATAAACTTTCTTCTAGAAATTGAAGTTTCAGCTAAAGCCACTACTTCTTGTAACAAAGCAAAACCAATCTCTTGTTCAGCTACTGGCTTACCAGACATAAACTTTTCTAACTTCTCAATATCTTTATAAGAGTAATATGCCAAACAATGCCCTTCACCTCCGTCACGACCAGCACGACCTGTCTCTTGGTAATAGCTCTCAATACTTTTTGGTATGTCATGATGAATTACAAAACGAACATCTGGTTTGTCTATGCCCATACCAAAAGCAATTGTTGCGACTACCACATCAACATCTTCCATTAAAAACATATCTTGATGTTTTGAACGAGTTTTTGCATCTAAACCCGCATGATATGGTACCGCTTTAATTTGATTTACTTGTAAAATTTGTGATAGTTCTTCAACTCTTTTTCTACTCAAACAATAAATAATTCCTGATTTATTTTCATTTTGTTTGACAAATCTGATTATGTCATTATCAACTTGTGATGTTTTAGGCACTATTTCGTAATATAGATTTGGTCGGTTAAAAGATGCCTTGAAAGTTTTAGCTTCTGTAATTCCTAAGTTTTTTAATATCATCTTGGACTTTAGGGGTGGCAGTTGCTGTCAACCCTATTATAGGAATGTTGTCACCAATCTGTGAAATAATATGTTTAAGATTTCGATATTCTGGTCTAAAATCATGCCCCCATTCACTTATACAATGTGCTTCATCTACCGCCATAAAAGAGATAGTTTGATCTTTTAAAAAAACTATATTTTCTGCTTTTGAAAGCGATTCAGGAGCTACATACAAAAGCTTAGTGATTCCAGATTCAATATCAAACTTAACTTGTTTAATTTCTGTTTTATTGAGAGAAGAATTTAAAACATGTGCTATCCCTTCTTGATTAGAAATACCTCGGATTGCATCTACTTGATTTTTCATTAAAGCAATCAAAGGCGATACTACAATCGCTGTACCCTCTTGCATTAAAGCGGGAAGCTGATAGCAAAGAGATTTTCCGCCCCCGGTCGGCATGATTGCAAAAGTATTTTTTTTTGAAAGTATACTTGTTATTACTTGCTCTTGAAGGCCTTTAAATTTACTAAAACCAAAATAAGATTTTAATGCTAAATGTAATTCTCTAGTCGAAATACTCATTAATAATTAAAAATTTATTAACCTAAATTTAAAAATACTACCTTGATAATCCAAAAATTAGAATAAACATAAGAAACAA
>JAQWYU010000281.1 GCA_029253805.1 Flavobacteriaceae bacterium
GGAAATTCGGCATTGGATGTGGAAAAACTCATCACCAAAAGATTAGAAAAGGAAATAAACTCAATAACAGGCGTTGATAAAATTACATCTAATTCAATACAAGGGTATTCTAGTATTGTAGTTGAATTTAACTTTGATTATACCCCTGCCGAGGCACTTCAAAAAGTAAAAGACAAAGTTGATGTTGCCATGGCGGATACTGATTTTCCAAAAGACCTGCAATCGGAGCCAAGTGTTACAGAAATGAATTTTAGTGAACGAATTCCAATCATGAATATTAATTTATCGGGGGAATTTTCTATGGACCAGCTAAAGGAATATGCTGAATACTTAGAGAATGAAATTGAAGAGCTCTCTGAGGTTTCAAGTGTAGATATTAGAGGGGTCCAGGAGAAGGAACTTGAAATAGCGGTCGACTTATATAAAATGGAAGCCTCGATGATAAGCTTCACTGACATAGAAAACGCTGTTAAATTTGAAAATATGAGTGTTACTGGAGGTGACATTCTAGAAAATGGTGTTCGAAAGACAGTTCGGGTAACAGGGGAATTTACAGACCCCCTGGGGGTTAAAGACCTTATTGTAAAACAGGAAAAAGGTAATATTGTATATCTGAGAGATATCGCTAAAATTTCGTTCAAAGAGCAAGAAAAAGAGAGTTTTGCAAGAGAGTATATGCAGCCAGTAGTAATGCTAGACGTTAAAAAAAGAGGTGGACAAAACCTTTTAAAAGCATCCACTAAAATTGATAAAATTATTACGAAAGCTCAAAAAAGTGTTTTCCCTAAGAGTCTCGTAATTTCTAAGACAAATGATCAATCAAACGAAACAAGAACTATGGTTTCTGACCTAGAAAATAGCATAATTTTAGGAATCATACTAGTGGTCACAGTATTGTATTTCTTCCTAGGGTTTCGAAATGCTTTATTTGTTGGAATTGCAATTCCATTGTCTATGTTTTTATCATTCACTGTATTAGGGTTTATGGGAGTAACCCTTAATACAATGGTTTTATTTTCTTTAGTTATCGCTTTAGGGATGCTTGTTGATAACGGAATTGTTGTAGTTGAAAACGTGTACCGATTAATGGATGAAGGCTACCCAAGAATACAGGCAGCTAAACTCGGCGCTGGTGAAGTGGCGATGCCAATTATAGCGTCAACAGCAACGACTTTAGCTGCTTTTTTCCCTTTAATTTTATGGGAAGGTATCATGGGAGAGTTCATGAGATGGTTGCCAATAACATTAATAATTGTATTGAGTTCATCACTTTTTGTAGCACTTATAATCAACCCAATGTTGATCTCAGTGTATATGAAAATAATGTCTAAAGAGGAATCCAAAGTTACTTTTATTACAAAACTAGAAAACCTATATGAGCGTTTTTTAAGTTATGCTTTAAAAGGGAAAAATCCTATTGGTATCGTAAGTGGAACTTTTGGACTGTTATTCCTAGCCGTATTACTAATGTTTACTTTCCCCCCAAAAATATTATTCTTTCCTAATACTGATGCTAAACAGGTGTTTGTATATGTGGAATATCCCATTGGAACCGATATTGAAGAGACCAATACTACATCTATGAAAATAGAAAAGGAAATTGAAACTTACTTAAAAAAGTATGAAGTTAATGGAGAAAATTTCTTAATTACTTCTGTGATCGGGCAAGTTGGAGAAGGTACCGCAGACCCTAGTCGTGGTCAAGAAGGTGGTAAAACTCCAAATAAAGCGCGAATTACAATTGATTTTGTAAAGTTTCAAGATCGTGAAGGTGTTAGTTCTGAAACGGTACTCAAAGAAATTCGTGAACTACTACAAGGCTACCCAGGAGTGAGTATTGTTGTTGACAAGCCCTCGGACGGACCGCCAACAGGGCCGCCAATAAATATTGAAGTAAAAGGAGATGATTATGAGCTTATTTTGGAAACAGCTAATACCTTAAGAACCTTTATAAATACATCTAATATAGCTGGAATAGAGGAGCTTAAATTAGACATAGACCAAGGTAAACCTGAGATGATAGTGACAGTAGATCGTCAAAAAGCAAGGCGTCTCGGCATTTCCACAGGACAAGTAGGAATGAATTTGAGAACAGCCCTTTACGGTAAGGAAATCTCAACTTATAAAGACGCATCCGACGATTACCCTATTAATATGAGACTTAAGGATGAGATGCGCTACAATAAAAACAGCTTGTTAAACCAAAAAATAACCTTTAGAAATCAAAGTGATGGACAAATAAAACAAGTTCCAATATCTGCTGTTGCTACGTCTGAGAATAAAACAGCCTTCAGTGCAATCAAGCGAATTAACTTGGACAGAGTAGTAACTGTATACTCAAATGTATTGAACGATTACAACCCAACACAAGTCAATGATAAAATTCGAGAGATTACTGAAGAATTTGAAATTCCTAAAAACATAGAAGTTAGTTTTACTGGTGAGCAAGAAGAACAGGCCAAAGAAATGGCATTCCTTAGTAAAGCACTTTTAATTGCAGTTTTATTAATTTTCTTAATATTAGTTGCTCAATTTAATTCTGCAACAACCCCTATTATTATATCTATTTCTGTATTCCTTAGTTTAATTGGAGTGTTATTTGGACTTTTAATTTTTAGAATGGATTTTGTCGTTCTTATGACTATGATAGGCATCATTTCACTTGCTGGGATAGTTGTTAATAATGCGATTGTTTTGATAGACTATATTAATCTCACTATTGTTCGTAAGCGACGGATGCTAGAGCTTCCTTTGGGTGGTAAATTATCCCCAGATCTACTCATTGCATGCGTGGTTGAAGGAGGTAAAACGCGTTTAAGACCGGTTTTGCTAACAGCAATCACCACTATTTTAGGTTTACTTCCATTGGCGCTTGGAATAAATATAAATTTCAGAACACTGATAACGGAGCTAAATCCTAATTTTTATATTGGAGGAGAAAATGTAGCGTTTTGGGGGCCAATGGGGTGGGCTATTGTCTTTGGACTTACCTTTGCTACCTTTTTAACTCTAGTAGTAGTTCCTATCTTGTTTTATTTAATCAACAATTTGAAAGCAAAAAAGCTTAAAGTCACTTCCTAAGGCTATTGGTTTTAATTTTTTAATGTTAAATTTGCTCAACTAATTTAGTCTTATGTACAGAAGCCATCATTGTGGGCAGTTAAGAGCCTTAAACGTTAACGAAGAAGTGACACTTTCAGGGTGGGTGCAAAAATCTCGTGATAAGGGATTTGTAATTTGGGTCGATTTAAGAGACCGTTACGGAATCACACAACTTATCTTTGATGCAGAACGTACACCAGAAGCAATAGTTAACATAGCTAAAAGCTTAGGGCGTGAATTTGTTATTCAAGTAACTGGTACAGTAATTGAACGAAGTTCAAAAAACCCTAACCTAAAAACTGGTGACATCGAAATATTGGTGTCCAAACTTACAGTACTAAACCAGGCGAAATTACCTCCTTTTACAATAGAGGATCAAACCGATGGTGGTGAAGAACTTCGTATGAAGTATCGCTATTTGGACATTCGTAGAAACACCGTTAAAAATAATTTGATTTTTAGACATAAAGTAGCGCAAGAAGTTCGTTCATATTTATCATCTCAAGATTTTATAGAAATTGAAACGCCTTACTTAATAAAATCAACTCCGGAGGGAGCCCGTGATTTTGTAGTACCAAGTAGAATGAACGAAGGTCAATTTTATGCCCTTCCTCAATCGCCTCAAACCTTCAAGCAGTTATTGATGGTTGGTGGCATGGACAAGTACTTTCAGATTGTAAAGTGCTTTAGGGATGAGGATTTAAGAGCAGATCGACAGCCTGAATTCACACAAATCGATTGTGAAATGGCCTTTGTAAACCAAGAGGATATTTTGAATGTTTTTGAAGGCTTAACAAGACACCTTATTAAATCTATTCATGGAAAAGACATTAGCTCTTTTCCAAGAATGACCTATGATGATGCATTACGAGCATACGGAAACGACAAGCCAGATATTCGATTTGGAATGAAGTTTGGAGAACTAAATGCAGTAACTCAACACAAAGATTTTGGTGTTTTTAACAACGCTGAATTAGTAGTTGGTATTGCAGTTCCTGGCGGAAACAGCTTTACACGTAAAGAAATTGACGGTATTATTACATGGCTAAAGCGCCCTCAAATCGGTGCTTTAGGAATGATATA
>JAQWYU010000282.1 GCA_029253805.1 Flavobacteriaceae bacterium
CCATTGATGAACTTAGTTATGTAACTGAAGAATCAAATAGACAACTTACTAATCAACTAAGTGAAATAGATTCTACTATGAAAGTAGGTAACTTAATTAATACAATAAACACTTATCAAAATTACAAGACCAATAGAAGATTAAATTCCTAAAACAGAACTGAGTTATTAATACATGAAATACTGGGAATTATTAGGACTTGGGAGTTAACCAAAAGGGACTGGAAAGATCATGTCCATATGTATGTTTATTGTAATTATAAACGGTTACTTTCTCGAAGGTTTGATTGAATACGTGATAATAGATATACTTACACCTGTGTTATCGTGTTTTTTGTACTTCTAATATACAATTTATTTAAAAAATAAAAGATTCAGAAATATATCTAACTACTTAATAATTAAGTAGTTATTTACTCAACAGTAACAGATTTTGCTAAGTTTCTAGGCTGGTCTACGTTTTTATTTAAAAGAACTGCAGTATGGTATGAGAACAATTGTAATGGTATAGTTGTAAGTAGGGGAGAGAGAGTTTCTAAAGTTTCTGGAATTTCTATTACATGATTTGCGAGTTCTTTGACAGTAACATCTCCTTTTGTAACTACAGCAATTACCTTTCCTTTTCTTGCTTTAATTTCCTGAATATTACTAACAGTTTTTTCATAATGTCCCTTGTTTATAGCAACTACAATTATTGGCATATTTTCGTCTATAAGTGCAATAGGTCCATGTTTCATTTCTGCAGCCGGATATCCCTCTGCATGAATATATGATATTTCTTTAAGTTTCAATGCGCCTTCTAAGGCAACAGGAAAGTTATAGCCCCGTCCTAAAAATAAACAGTTTTGGGAATTTTTATAAACCTTAGCAATATCCATTGCTATTTTGTTACAGTTAAGAGTTTCCTCTAATTTTTCAGGAATTTGGTTTAATTCAGTTATTAATTCCTCGAAAGTTTTATTGTTGATAGTTTTTTTCGCTAATCCTAACTTTAGAGCAATAAGTGTAAGTACTGTAATTTGTGTGGTAAATGCTTTAGTTGATGCTACTCCAATTTCAGGTCCTGCATGTGTGTAAGCTCCTGCATGAGTCTCACGAGCAATAGTAGATCCTACAACATTACAAACTCCAAAAACAAATGCACTGTTTTCCTTAGCAATTTTGATTGCAGCTAAAGTATCGGCAGTTTCACCTGATTGAGATATTGCAATAATAACATCTTGAGACGTAATTATTGGATTTCTATATCTAAATTCTGAAGCATATTCAACCTCAACAGGAGTGCGTGTTAAGTCCTCTAAAATATATTCAGCGACTAATCCAGCATGCCAAGAGGTACCACAAGCTACAATTATAATTCTGTCTGCATTGATGAATTTCTCGATGTTGTCTTCAATACCAGCCATTTTAATTATTTTTTCATCAGTTAACAAACGTCCACGATATGTGTCCCTAATCGCACTTGGTTGTTCATATATTTCTTTTAGCATAAAGTGGTCGTAGCCTCCCTTTTCAGTAGCTTCTAAGCTCATTTTTAATTCTTGTACAACAACAGGTGTGGGTTTATTGTTATCTATTTCCCATATTTTTATTGGCTTATTTAGTCTTATAGCAGCAACTTGTCCGTCCTCAAGATAAATGGCTCTGTTGGTAAACTCCAGAAAAGGTGACGCATCACTCCCAATGAAATACTCGTTTTTTCCTATTCCAACAGCTAAAGGGCTTCCAAGTTTAGCTACTACGAGTTCGTTAGGTTTTTTTATATCAAATACTGCTATTGCATATGCGCCAACTATTTCTTTCAGGGCTAATTGTACAGCTTCTCCTAATTTTAGTTGTGTTTTGTTTTGAATTTCTTCGATTAAATTAATTAATACTTCAGTATCAGTATCAGATTTGAATTTATATCCTCTTTTAATAAGCTCTTTGCGAATAGAATCGTAATTTTCGATGATCCCATTGTGGATAATCACTAGTTCCCCGGAGTTTGAATAATGGGGATGTGAATTTTTATCGTTTGGTTCTCCATGCGTAGCCCATCTAGTATGTCCAATTCCTATGCTTGAATTTGTATTTCCCGTAGTTAGCAATTTATTTTCTAATGTAGCTACTTTACCTTTAGTTTTTGTAACGTTTAATTTTTGACCATCATAAAGAGCTAGTCCAGCGCTATCATAGCCACGATATTCCAACTTTTTGAGTCCTTCCAAAACAATTGACGAAGCATCTCTATGACCTATGTAACCTACAATTCCACACATTTAATTTTTATTTATATAGTTTGGTGTTTAATATAAAACAGTTCTGATAATCAAAATTACAAATAGTTGTTGATTAATTACTAAATTTTTAATTAGTTCTGAACTAATAATTTAAATGAATGCTAAGTATATCATTACTTAACTAGCCTGTGTATTAGTCAGGCCAAGATCAATCAGTTTATTATTTATATGCTTTTTGTCGGCGCTAAACGGACTTTTTTGTTTTTGGTTTCAATTATTTACACTCTCAGATTATCTAATATAGGACAGGGTTTTACACACAATACTTTTATTGGTTTATTTAATACTTTGGAGTGTAGTCTAGCTATATGTATACTACCAAGTAGAACGGTAATTTGGTAATATATTAATAGTCCAATAACCATTGAAACTGTACCGCTCATAAATTCTTTTCAATAACTTGATAGTATGTATTTACTAACTGCAATAAGATCTCCAATGTAAACAACACAAATATATAAATCTGTATGAAAATAATTTTTGATAAAAATACATCCAAAAAGTTCAAAAGATTAAAATAAAAACTTTAGAGATAATCCGTAAATTTTTGTTCTATCTTTTTAAAGAGAAGTGCGCTCTTAGCACTTGTGGGTTTCCTGTAGTTGGATCTGTATAA
>JAQWYU010000283.1 GCA_029253805.1 Flavobacteriaceae bacterium
TATATATAGTTACCACAAGCAGAAAAGTCAACAGTGCTATGATGAGTTGACCTGCCAGGCCTCCACTTTTAATTAGTTCTACAATAGATAATGTCTTTTCAATTGCTTCAGTTTCTAATGAAAGATCGATTTTTTCTTGAATCATAAATTTATTTTAATTAAAAACGTTGAAAACTGATAAAAATTATCTTCAGATTAAAGTTCTTGTGAAGAAAAAAGCAATAGCTCCAGCTAAGAAACCAATTAATGCTAACCAAGATATCTTTTTAAAATACCAGAAAAAGTTAATTTTTTCCATTCCCATGGCAACAACACCGGCTGCAGATCCAATAATAAGCATGCTTCCTCCAGTCCCAGCTGCGTAAGCAATAAAATGCCATAATTCATTATCCATGGGTTCTGCGAACATGCCAAGAGAAGCAGCTACCAATGGTACATTATCAATTACGGCCGAACCAACTCCCAATAAAAGAACAACTAAATCAGAAACTTCTGACCCAGCTAGCTCGGTACCTATAGCAGGTGTTGAAACTTTAAGCCAGTCAGCAAATCCAAACAAAATACCTAAAGACTCAAGAGCGGCAACTGCCATTAAAATACCCAAAAAAAACAAAATGCTAGGTAATTCTATTTTTGACATAGAATAATGAATTGGACTGTGACGTACAGGAGTGTTTACGTTTACTTTTTCTACTCCTGTCATACTAAACTTTGAAGAACTAAAAACCTCTGCAAATACTGCAACTACTCCTAACGAAAGCATCATACCAACGTAAGGTGGAAGGTGAGTAGCTACTTTGAATATAGGAACAAAAATAATTGCTGCTAGACCTAAATAAAGCATAGGTCCGCTAAAACGACCTGCTGGCTCAGATTCTGAAGTATCAATTTCAAGATATCCTCTAAATGCAGGAAGGCGCGAAGCTATAATTGTAGGTATAACCATACAGACAACTGACGGCAATAATAAGTAAACAAATAAATAACCTGTACTAACTTTATTAGCTATCCACAGCATTGTCGTAGTTACATCTCCTATGGGCGAGAATGCCCCACCTGCATTAGCAGCTATCACTATTAGACCGGCAAACCAAAGCCGCATTTTACGGTCTTTAATAATTTTTTGAAGTAGTGATATTAAAACAATTGTAGCTGTAAGGTTATCAATAATAGCCGACAACACAAATGCTAAGATTGTAAAAATCCACAATAACTTAGATTTCTTTTTGGTTTTAATAAAATTTTTAATTGTTGAAAAGCCGTTGAAGTAAGCTATAATCTCAACAATGGTCATTGCTCCTAGTAAAAATACAAGGATTTCTGCAGTTTTACCCAGGTGATGTAATAGAGTTTCTTCAAGAATATGCATTTTATCATTGTGATCAATCAATTGAAAGTTATCTAACAGAGAATGCTTACTGGAGTCAAACCATGTCTGGAAATCATCAATACCAATCGATATAAAGGCCCAGCTGATAGCCATCATAATTAAGGCTGGAATTAATTTATCTATTTTTAAAGTGTGCTCTAGGGTTATGGCAAAATAACCTAATATAAATACAACTATTATAACTGCTTCCATAGATGAAATTTAACATTCACAAAACTAAAATCTTAACTGATTTCAGCTCGTTAACAAATATAAAAAAACAATATAATCATTATGCAGAATTTATATTATTTTTAGGGAAATAAACATATCCACTTACATGATCACAACTAGCACCAGTTACACTTGATAAACAATTAGGTATTCCCTTTAACTTTAGTACTCCTAAAAACCCAAAAATTAATGCTTCCTTGAATTCAATAATTTCAGCAGTAGTTTTAACTATCTCCTGATTACTGAGACTTTTAATACGATTTATCAGAAAAGTATTGTATACTCCACCACCTGTAAATAATCCATTTTTCAGATTATTACCTTTTATTACGTTTGAGATTTGAAAAGCGCTATGCTCTACTACAGTTCTAAGAATACAATAAATATTAAGTTCATAGCTATCAATTATTGGATACATATTTTCTTGTACCCATTCTTGACCAAGTGATTTTGGGTGATGAATAGCATAAAAATCTAAAGAATTCAACTTATCTAATAAGGGTGAACAAATTGTTCCTTTCAAAGCTATATTGCCCTCAGAATCATACGGCAATCCTATAGTTTTTGTGTAGTGATTCATGATAATATTAACTGGACAGATATCAAAAGCTATACGCTCTAAATTTTTTATATAAGAAATATTAGCAAAACCCCCGAGATTTATACAATAATCATATTGAGAAAACAACAATGCATCCCCTATGGGAACCAACGGAGCTCCTTGACCACCAAGACTTATATCTTGAGTTCTAAAGTCGCAGACAACCGTCTGATTTAAATAATTAGACAAAATTGGAAGGTTACCAATTTGAAGGGTCCTTCCTAAATTAGGTTGATGGAATATGGTATGTCCATGGCTGCAAATAGCATCGATTGTCGGTTTAGGATGTTGTTTTACAAAATTAGATATCACCTTGGACAAAAAATACGTATAATCATTGTTTATCTGAACTAACTGTGATGCACTTAATGTTATTGCGTTCT
>JAQWYU010000284.1 GCA_029253805.1 Flavobacteriaceae bacterium
ATCAAATAGCCGATCAAGTTCAGCGAATGACAGTCTTTTTAAACGACTACTACCCGTGCTGAAAAATAAATTTGAAATAGGGACTGGTATTTGGTTGTCTATCATTTCTTCAAAAGAAATAATTTTTACGTTTTTTTCTACATCTATAGCTATTGTTTCCTCTCTTAGATCTAAACTGCTAGAAAACGGAAAGAAGTCGTCTTTATCTATATAATAGCCATAAATTTTACCCATAGGCAAAACAATAAAGTACTCTCCTGTTTCTGGGTTAGTTTGAGATCTTCCAATTTGCGTCTGAGTTTCTAAATCTTCCCAAACAATTTCTGCTGGAATAATTTGACCGTCAAGGCCTACTATTTTACCGGAAATAGTTGCAACATAATCAGGACGAAGATAATAAGGTATATTAATATTATATAGGTCTAAATTGTCCTCCCCTTTGACTTTTTTTGCAAAGTATGCATTATTTCCATCGGTAGAAATCGTATATCCCCAATCGTCATAAATTGAATTTATCTCCTTACCCATGTTTACAGGCTCTGACCAACAATCCCAACAATCTTCACCTTGCCTTGTGCTTTTGTAAACATCATAATTTCCCAGTCCGCCATGACCATCGGAGCTAAAATAAAGAGTTTTCATATCAGGATGTAAAAATGGAGATCGGTCTGAGTAAGGGGTATTTATTACATCACCCAAATTTATTGGAATTCCCCAATTACCAAAATC
The DNA here is from genome assembly GCA_029253805.1 of Flavobacteriaceae bacterium. GTDB lineage: Bacteria > Bacteroidota > Bacteroidia > Flavobacteriales > Flavobacteriaceae > Hel1-33-131. Next base: position 730 of record JAQWYU010000284.1, read on the forward strand.
ATCTTTTTGAACAGCAAATATATCTACAGAATAGTTGTTTGAATCATGATATGGTTTATGATTATTATAGTTGTATCCAATTTCTCTTTTTGAAGAAAAAATTAAAGTTTTATTATCGCTACTTATCATGCCGTCGCTGTTCCAAGTGCCTGTGTTTATTGAGATTGGAAGGTCTTTAAATTCAGACCATCCGTTTATAGTTCTTTTAATTGTACCTAACTTACCCTCCCGAAAAGAGATTGCTGTATTTCCGTCAGAACTTATAGACGTAATTGCTTCATTTTGTGATGAAGATAATGTTTGTTGAAGCGAGGCACTACTCCATGAATTATCAGCTGCAAATGAAGCAAACACATCTTCACTATTACCATCGTTATCGTAACGATACCTCCCACAAAAAAAAAGTGTTTGATTATTAGGAGAGATTACTGGACAGTATTCATTTCCAGATGTATTAATTGAGGATAAATTAACCGCTCGGATACTACGATCATATTCAGATGACAAAATAGCTTCCAAGTTTTCTACTTTTTTTGAGCCCTTGAAATAAGGTTTAAGTTTTTTTAAAGTTTTTAAAGCAACCTTCCATCTTTTGGTTTCAATGTCATTTGCTAATACTTTTTGCAAAGCAACATAAGCCAGTTCTTTTGGAGCTGCCCTTTTTATATAATCTATGTATTTATCTCCATACTCAGTGGGTTTTAATGATCCCGCGCCTCTTATAAGCTGCAAGGATTGGGTTAGGTAAAGCTCAAATGCAAGTTTTGCTAGGAACAAGTCAGTATCGTAGGCCTCAATTTTTTGGTAGTCGTAAGGGAATTGTTCAGCAAACATTTCCAATGTTGTTAGTTCACCATCCTTAGATATCCAGTCATAATAGGTGGTTATGTTATTTAAGGTGTGGTAAAAAGGCTCTTCTTTGATAATATATTTAAGAGCGGTTGGAATTTTTTGGTTTATTGCGATATTATAAATTGAGTCATTAGCTATATTACTCCAGGAGCTGGTTGTGTAAGTGTTTTTAAAATTTACATAGCTATCCCAATTTCCTACTTTGGTGTTTTCGAAAAACTGACACTTTTCAAATAGCTTAAGAGCTTCTTTTGCTTGAAGACTAAAATTATATGTATTGTAAAATTCTAGAAAGGCAGCAGCAGTGTTTTTATTTTTAGCTTGTGCAAAAGCTATTTCATATATTCGGGCTTGTGCAAAGGGGGCTTGTTCAGCATTTTTATAACGAGCTAAAAAATTCTCGTAAGCGGCTATGGTATTATCAGCTGTTGCCTTTTGATAGGCTCGAGTATTTCTTAAACTAATGGCCTCATTTATAAATACGGAGTTATAGTAGGTTTCAATAAAACTAATATATGCCTCTTCAGTATCGATTGTTTTTGTACTAGAAAAGGCTTTTTCATCACGCAGTTTAATACTTTTTGTTTGCAGGTCATAACTCATTCGACTAAAATTATTTAAAAAATTGTTATAGTCTTCTACAGTGTTTTTTTGACTAATATCAACAAAAGCATTATTACAAATAATTTCTAAATATTCCTCTAGCATAACTAGTGATAAATCATCTTTAGCAAGTTTTTTTGGATCCATAAACCTAGCATCTTCATAACACTTTAATGCCATCAAAATGTCTTGGTACGCACTCAGCGTGCTAAAGTGTTTATAATCACGTTGATTCTTTAAAAAAGCTAAAGCATAATAAGCATTCATTAAATCAATGGGCTTATCCGCCTTTTTTTTCAAAACCTTAGGTAGATTTCGAGAGGTCCGAGCAAACTGTTTCTTTTTTATCCATTTTATATATTTACTTTGAGCACCCGAAAGGTTGACTGATATAAATAATAAAATTAAAAGTTTACTAATTCGACTAGAAGGCCCTCTCATATTTTTATCATTATTAATTATAAGTTTTTGTTCTTGACATTAGTACTAAAAGCAGTAGTAGCGAAGTGCTTTTGGAGCTTCATAGCACTTAAATTTTACTGTTATTTAAATCCGGTATTTAATTTACACCCTGTGATTACTAAGGCTGTACCAGCAGCATCTCCTTGATAGTCATATATTTCAAACGAAGTTATAACGACAATCCTATCTTCAAAAGGACTTTCAATTGCACCAAAAAAAGCAATATCAGCAATACTATCACCAGAGTTTAAAGGATCTCTTGTTAACTTATAATTAGTAATTGTTTTAGATCTACTACCATTATAAACTTTTAATCTAAAACCAATAGTTTTTTCTCGGCTACCGTATTCATCATCTTGTTCAAAACTTGTTCTTTTTCTATAGGAGACTTTATAATCATATCCTCTTTGTATTGAGATGTCTCTAAATTTATAAAAATCTCTTTGAGGCTCTATATTGTATTTATCTAAATATCGCCTGGTTTTTCTATAAATGTATGACCAATCTTTCTGTGGATTAGATATGCCCTCAGCGCCATAATCCCCATCGCCACCAAACTCCAACGAGTATAATATCTTATCTGTTTTAGTGTTTTGTATTAAAAGCGTCCAAAAGCTTCCTACAAAAGGTTGGTGTATAGTAACCATGTAAGCGAAATTAGCAGATTTAGACCACCCGATGGGGTAAAACTCAGCCACCCGTTCATCGCCAAAATTTTCTGG
>JAQWYU010000285.1 GCA_029253805.1 Flavobacteriaceae bacterium
TTATAAAAGAAATTGATGGGGTTAAATGTGAACCAGTAGAAGAAATGACTATTGATTTACCGGAAAACATATCGGGCAAAGCCGTAGAAATGGTGACCATGCGTAAAGGAGAGCTTTTAAGTATGGAAGTCAAAGGTCAGCGCATGATATGCCAATTTATCATCCCTTCAAGAGGTATCATTGGTTTGCGGAATCAACTGCTTACAGCTACAGCAGGAGAAGCTATTATGGCACATCGATTTAAGGAATATCAGCCACTTAAAGGTGGAATTCCTGAGCGTCAAAATGGGTCTTTAGTTTCTATGGAAAACGGTTCAGCAATTCCGTATTCTATAGATAAACTTCAAGATCGTGGAAAATTCTTTGTAGACCCTGGTGAATCGATTTATGAAGGTCAAGTTATTGGAGAAAACTCCCGTGGTGATGATATGGCAATCAATATTACAAAAACAAAAAAGTTGAGTAATGTACGTAGTTCTGGAGCTGACGACAAAGCAAAAATTGTACCAGCAATAAAGTTTTCTTTAGAAGAAGCTTTAGAGTATATCCAAAAAGATGAGTATGTTGAAGTTACTCCCAACGCGTTAAGGCTGCGTAAAATATATTTAACTGAAGTTGATCGTAAGCGAAACAAGATTCTGTAATGAATCTCATTTTATTTATTCATACAACTGAACTAGTTGGTTATTTAGCAATGTTGTTTCTACTAGTTTCTTTTTTAATGAAGGACATTCGTCGTTTGAGGACTCTTAACACTTTAGCTTGTGCATTGTTCGTAGCCTATGGATTTCTATTAGATATTTCTTGGCCTATTATAATATCTAATTCTGCTATTTTTGGAATCAATTTATATTACCTGTTTTTCAAGAAAAATTAGTATTTTCACAATATTAACTAATTAGACAATTTAATATTTAGCAATTCAATCTTTGTTACTGTTATTTATTTTTTGTTGGATTACAGCGTGATATTAATAGTTCTAAAATTTGTATTGAAGATACCTAAATCCATAACTAATAATCTAATTCTTAAAATTACTTCCCTTAACTCTCTAGTGGTTGGTTTTAGACTTATTATATCTTTGGTAGTTCAAAACCTTCTAGCTCTGTACACAGGTCAAGCAGGAATAGCTAAGGTAGGACAGTTAAGAAATTTATCATCAATTCTTATGAGCCTCACTTCTTTTGGGACATTTAATGGAGTTGTGAAGTATGTTTCAGATTACAAATCTGATAAAAAAAACCTGCTAAAATTATTTTCAACTTTATATGTTTTTAGCTTTACTGCGAGTGTTGTGTCATTTTTTGTTTTGTTTTTTGGAGCACACTATTTTTCAAATAAATTATTTTTTTCCGATACTTATGTAGTTGTATTTAAGGTAATTGCTGTTTCAGTTCCATTTATCTCAATAAACCGTATTTTTAGCGGAGTAATTAATGGAACTTCTGACTATAAAAAGCATAGTAAGATTGAATTTATATCACATTTTGTTGCAGCTATTTTATTATTAATTAGTCTTTACTTCTATTCTTTAAAGGGAGTTCTGATAGCAATTGCACTAACCCCTATAATACAATTATCCGTATTGCTCATAATTTTTGGAAGACTGCTGAAAGACTATGTAGATTTTAAGTCAATCACTTTTAAAATCCCTTTTTTTAAGCAACTTTTAGGATTTACAGCTATGTCTTTTGTAGCTACTGTTTTATCTAATTATATAGAAATTGATTTAAGAACTTTCATTTTAAACAAAATTAGTGAAGCAGAAGCTGGGTCTTGGACCGCTATGAATTCGATTTCAAAAATTTATATGCAATTTTTAATTGCTATCTTCTCTTTATATATTTTGCCTAAGTATGCAACGATAAATACATCATTTGAATTTAGAGCTGAAATAAAGAAAGTGTATAAGTCATTAGTTCCATTAGTGTTTCTAGGAATGGTGTTAGTTTTTTCATTTAAAAATATATTAATTGAGTTCATTTTTACTAAAGATTTTCTAGGAATGGCTATTTTATTTAAATGGCAGTTAGCAGGAGATTTTGTGCGTTTTATAGCGAATGTGTTATCTTATTATTTTTTAGCCAAGAAACAAATCAATTATTTTCTATTTACACAGTTAATAGGCTTGTTGATGTATTATATTTTTAGTAGGTTATTTCTTCCAAACTTTGGCACTGAAGGCGTAGTAATGGCACTTTTTGTTAGTAATTTGATATATTTAGCTAGTGTAATTTTTGTACTCAGGAAAACTATTATTGGAGATAGTAGAACTCTGTGAAATTAAATTTTTAAAAATTTAGGCATGACTAATTTTAAAATTATAAGACAGATATTTTATAAATTTTTGATTATAATTTCTGTTGGTTTAGTTTTTGAGCTTATTTATAAAGGATTAAAGATTTCGATAGTTTACAATTCTTTTGAAAATATTCTATTTTCTTTCTTGTTATTAAGCCCCCTCTATTTAATTTCTCGTCAAATAATTCAATCGGTTTATGTTTACTTTATTTACTTTCTTTTTTGTTTGTGTACCTACTTTGAAACTGTTTATTACTATCTTTTTGATACTTTTTTGAGTGCCTCTTCATTATTCGTTTCATTAGAATCAAACAGATTTGAAGCAACTGAATTCCTTAGTTTCTACTTTGACTCTGAGGTTATAATGTTTTCTGTCATACTCATCGTAATGGTATTCTTATCGGCTTATAGATTGACATCAAATCTGATTCTTTTAAAAAAAAGTTCCAAACAGATACAAATAAAGATTTCCGTTTGTATAGCCATTGTTGTTTTATTTCTTAAATTTTCTGCACTTATAGTTTATAATCTTCCGTATTTGATATTAAAATCTTCAATTGAATATGTACTTGAATCTAATAAATTGGGTAATTATAAAACTAACAGTACTGGAGATTTTTTAAATGTATCTCGATCAGTAATTGGGGAAGATGAGGTATATGTTCTTGTTTTAGGGGAGTCTACGTCACGTGCCCATTTTGGATTATACAATTATTATAGAGCCACTACACCAAAACTCACTTCAATTAGAGACGAGTTGTCAGTATATAACAATGTAATTAGTGCACATCCTCATTCAATCACATCAATCACTAAATTACTGACCCTTGGCAACCGTGAGCATCCAGAAAAAATTAGTAAAGGGTCTATTATTCAACTCGCTAATAGTGCTGGTTTTGAAACTATATGGTTGTCAAACCAGAGGCCCATTGGCATCTATGAGAGTTTGGTTACTAAAATTGCTTTATCATCGTCTAGAAGTAATTTCTTAACGACTGTACAGGGGGTTCATAATAATGTATTGGATGGTGCGCTCTTACCCGAATTAGAAACTGTTCTGGCTAATTCTTCGTCATCAAAAAAACTTATTATTATTCATTTAATGGGAACACATGTCAATTATGCGAGTAGATACCCTGAAACTTTCAATACATTTACGGATACACCCATAAGCAATTACAAGTCTGACAAGATATCTAAAACAATTAATGATTACGATAATGCAGTGCTTTACACAGATCATGTAATCTCTAAAATCATTCAACAAATAAAAACTCTGAACAAGAGAAGTTTTGTTTTATATTTCTCTGACCATGGAGAAGAATTATTCAAAGATTACAATATGGCTGGCCACAATGAGGACATCTCAACCAAAGACATGTATGATGTCCCATTTATATTATGGCAATCCGAAAATTTTAAGAAACATAAGAACATAGAATTTGTCCTAGATAGACCGTATATGCTTGATGATTTGTTTCACAGTTTAGCAGATTTGTTAGGAATCTCAGCCCGAGAAGTTGATTTACAGAGAAGTATTTTTAGTTCAAATTTTAAAAGCAGAAAAAGAATTATTTTAAAAAATTCAGAATACGACTCGTATTTTAATTTAGATTAAATTTGATATAACTAACTATTTATAAATTTTACTTACAATTTGAGTGATCAAAATAATACTAAAATAAAGATATGCATTGTCACTTCTTCGCTGGGAAAAGGAGGTGCTCAAAAATCATCATCTGTTTTGTCAGTCCTATTAGATAGTTTAGGCTATGAGGTTTATATTGTTAGTATACTAGGAAATATTGACTATGAATATAGAGGAACTTTGCTAAACTTGGGTGCTTTAAAAGAAGAATGTGATTCTCTTTTTGGTAAACTAAAAAGATTTTACATTTTCACTAATTTTATAAAAACCCATAATTTTGATTTTATAATTGACAGTCGTTCTAGACCTACTACCTTTAAACAATTTTTTATAAATAGATTAATCTATGTCAATCAAAAAGTAATTTATGTAGTACACAGTTTTAATCTTAGCAATTATTTACCTAAAAATAAATTCGTAGCGCAGAGATTATACAAAAGTGCTTTTAGATTTATTGCAGTATCAGAAGCAATAAAATCTGAAATGATAAATAAGTATCAATTTGATAATGTGATAGTAATTAATAATGCTATAATTAAGAGTCCTTTGAGTTCTAACAACAAACCATCACTTCTTTCACAAAATTTTATTTTATTTTTTGGAAGGATAGAAGATTCTGTAAAGAATTTAACATTACTAATTGATAGCTATATGCGCTCAGTTTTGAGTGATAAAAACATTAAACTAGTTTTATTAGGTGAAGGGAGTGATAAGTTGAAATTAGAGGATAAAGTTAAAGCTATGGACATGAATAAAAACATCTTGTTTTTACCTTATATGAAAAATCCAAGTCAAATTATTAGCAAAGCCATGTTTAGTGTTCTTACGAGCAGGTTTGAAGGTTTTCCTACAATGTTAGTGGAAAGTTTATCTTTAGGGACTCCAGTCATATCAGTGAATTGTCAATCTGGTCCTTCTGAAATTATCATAGATACTCAAAATGGATTATTAGTAGAAAATTATAATCCTGAATCAATAGCTCAGGCTATGAACCGTTTTGTTATTGATAATGACCTTTACGAGCAGTGTAAAAATAATGCTAAAAATAGTGTCGAGAAGTATAATATAGCACACATTTCAAGCCATTGGAGAAATATTATCGAAAGTGTTTAGCTTGTGGTAATTGTTTTTATTTAAAGGGAGATACGTATATGTTAAAACGTAATAATAAATTTTGTACTCGCTTTAATAGTGTTATTAAAATTGAAGGTAAGTTAAGTAATAAGCGTTGTTTTAAATTGAGACTTGAAGGTTTTATTGCGTTGGCTAGTAACTTGTAATTAGAATAATCTTTAGCTTCATTTCTTTCAATAGCTACAGAGAATCGATTTAAATCCATAAATTTTCTTAGAGAATCATTAGATTCACTTATTTCTATGTGTTTTTTAAATAGTTTTAATCTATCAATTCTGTTTTTTGAATAAGATAAATGATATTTTGGCGCTAAAATAATTTTAGTTGAACTTATTATTGCAGAAAATGCTATAGTCTTCTTAAGAGCTATACGGATCCACATATCAGTGTCTTGACCAGATCTCATTTCCTCATCAAACATTCCAATTTTGTCAAATGTTATTTTTGGTATCAAAACAGCCGATGTCCAGGCTATTCCATCTTTTATTGAGGCTGAAAAATAATCATCAATTATTCCAAAGTGATTTGAACTAATTCCATTAAATTTGCATTTTATATTTCGACCATTAAAATATTTTTTATTGTATGCCGTAGCATACAATCCACAGTTAGGAAAATTCTTGTAAAGTGAATAGAGATTTTCTAAATGGTTTGGTTCCCAAATATCATCTCCGTCTAATAATGCGATTAAATCTGAGTTAGATTTAGATATTCCAAAGTTTCTTGCGTGAGACACACCATTATTCAAATTTGAGTAAACAGTAATTCGTTTATCATTGAAATGACTAATAATATACATACTATTATCATTTGATCCATCATTGATAATAATAATTTCATAATCTAAAAATGTCTGTCTCAATACGCTATTTAACGTATCTTTTATGAAACGTTCTTTGTTAAATAGCGGGATTATTATTGAGATTATAGGCATAAATTATTTCTTACAAAAATGGTAAAATTTATAGAAGTCTAGAGTGATTAACGGCACTCTAAAATTAATTAACATCCAATAAATCAAAGGACTTAGTAATTTTCCTTTGAGCTTAACAATCTTAACTAAATGTAGTTTTTTTAATAATTTATAAGTCCAAACTAATTTACTTTGTTTTGAGTTAATTAAATTTTGATCATATAACTTTCTAATGGTTATTGAGGCATTTTTGGTTTTTAAGAGAAAGTTGTTATTATTGTCAATACCCATATGGAATGTGTAATTGTCAATGTGTTTAAAAGGGATTTTGTGATATTCAATTTGTCCACTAAATGCTAAGTCAAGTCCGTAACTGTTTTTAAGAGAAATATTTATCAATTTAAAAGTTTCTCGACTGATTAACATGTTTCCAGAGTAGATATTTCTATATGGTTTAATTTCACGTTTCAAAGCTGACTTAAACTCTCTTTTGATTCCATATCTAAATCTCAAACGACTTTTATCAGAATATTGCTTTGGATACGAATAACCCCCAAAGAATATTTTTTTGTCTGGGTTATTTTGTATTGAATTTAGATAGTTCGGTATATATTTTTTTCCCTCAGGAATCATGTCTGCATCTACATATAAAATCCAGCTAAATTTTGCTTTCAAACTTAATTGTTTTCTCATTTCAGTTCTCCCGACACAGGACTCGACACGATGTAATTGAATTTGATCAGTTTTAATCAATTCAGAACTATCATAAACCATTTTATTCGAAAAGTCATCTCCAATAATAATTTCAAAATCAATATTACAAGAACTTGCCTGGTTGTGTAGTTCAACTACTAGTTTTTCAACATTGAAATTATGAGTAGGGATTAGTATAGAAAGCATGGTTAATTTTTTCGTTGGACTACTTCAAAAAGTTTAGAGTCTTCACATTTTAGTGTTTTTTTCGGGTATTTTAATATTAAAGCATAGTCATGGGTTGCCATTAATATTGTATGTCCTTTTTGATTAAGTTCTAGCAGTACTTCCATTACCTCCATACTTGTTTCCGGATCTAGGTTCCCAGTAGGTTCATCTGCTAAAATTAATTTTGGATCGTTTAGAAGAGCTCTAGCTATGGCGACACGTTGTTGCTCACCTCCTGAAAGTTCGTAAGGAAATTTGTGCCCTTTAGTGTGCATTTTAACTTTTTTAAGCACTGCTTCTACTTTTGCGACAATCAGCTCTTTTTGTTTCCACCCAGTAGCTTTTAAAACAAATTCCAGATTTCCTTTAACTGTAAGTTCATTCATTAGTTTGAAGTCCTGAAAAACTACACCAAGTTTTCGTCGTAAAAAAGGGATTTCTCTTTCTTTTATTGTTTTTAGATCCATTTCAACAACAGATCCATTTCCATTTGTCAATTGGAGGTCCCCATATAGAGTTTTTAGTAAGCTGCTTTTTCCTGATCCAGTTTTTCCAATTAGATATATAAATTCTCCTTGTTTGATATCAATATTTATATCCTGCAGAACTAATTTGTTATTTTGAAAAATAGATACTTCTTGTAACTTTAATACTGAATTTGACATTGTTAATATTTAAAATAATTTTTATAAATGTATTACTATTTGATTCAATTATCAAAGAACACCCAAATATAAACGCCTTTGTTAAATTTTAATTATGTGATGTATATAATTTACTAATTTTTTAATCGTTCTAGTTTGTATATATTTTATATTTGATTTTTAAAACACCTATAAATTATGAACAGTATTAAATACTTAGTTCAACTTTTTTTAATGTTTTTTGTATTTGTTGGGTTTGCCCAAAAATCAACTATTTATTCACATCAATCAGTTAATTATAACTCTGCATTAACTCTTTATAATAAACAACAGTTTAATTCTGCTCAACTAATTTTTCAGTCAGTTCTTTCTAGCACTTCTGATTCTTTTTTAAAATCAAATGCTACTTATTATATTGCCAATTGCGCAGTTATGCTTAATCAACCTAATGCTAAATTTCTTTTAGAATCTTTTGTAAAAGATTACCCATACAGTACCAAGCGGAATTCGGCCTGCTTTGAAATTGCAAATTATTATTTTAAAAGTTCTAAATATTCTGATGCCTGTAATTGGTATGCTAAAGTAGAAGCTATCAGACTTTCATTTTCTGAAATGTATTCTTTTCATTTTAATTATGGTTACAGTCTATATAAAATAAAAAAATATAAAAAGGCAAAATTAAATTTTAACCAGCTTCTAGGCTCTCAAAGATACGCCTCACAAGCTAAATATTATATGGGTTTTATGGCCTATGAAGCAGACGATTACAGCATGGCGTCTGTATATTTTGATCAAATTGAAGGCATTTCGGCTTACAATGATAATTTAGCCTACTACCAAGCGGACTTGAATTTTAAATTAGGTAACTTTAAAAAAGCGATAGACTTAGCATTAGCACGCATCAAGGAGGGCTCGGCTAAGGAAATTTCTGAGCTTTCTAAAATCATTGGAGAAAGCTATTTTAAACTTGAGGAGTATCCTAAAGCAATTCCATATTTAGAAGCTTATAAAGGCAAAAAAGGACGCTGGAGTCATTCAGATTTCTATCAATTAGGCTATGCTTTTTATAAACAAAACGATTATCAAAAATCAATTAATGAGTTTAATAAAATAATAGAAGGTTCAAATGATATTTCTCAAAATGCATACTACATTTTAGCAGAATGTTATCTCAATTTAAATAAAAAGCAAGCTGCGTTAAATGCGTTTAAAAATGCTTCTGAATTGGATTTTGTCTCGGAAATTACAGAAGATGCTTGGCTCAATTATGCTAAATTGAGCTGTGAAATTGGAAATCCATACCAGTCTACCACTGAAGTTTTAATCCGCTTTTTAAGTCTGTATCCTAATTCAGCCTTTAAAATTGAGTTTGAGTCATTACTCATTGATTCATACATTAATTCTAACAATTACAATGAGGCCCTGGAGTTTTTGAAAAATAAATCCAAACCTATTCACAAAGAAGCCTACCAGAAAGTCACATTTCTAAGGGCACTAGAATTATACAACGCCGCCGACTACACCGCTTCTGATGCCCTATTAGATAATTCACTTTCAGTGTCTTTAGATCCAATTGTTAAGGCAAGAGCTACGTATTGGAGTGCAGAAGTCGCCTATCAATTGATGAGTTACAACAAGGCACTTGAAAGGTTTAAAGATTTCAAACAGCTTATCCAGAGTCCGCAGCTTGAAGAGTATGAAAACTTAAACTATAATTTAGCCTACACGTACTTCAAGCTAAAGCAGTATGGAAATGCCATTAAGAATTACCAGTTATTTATAAAAAATAAACCTTCCGATTTGGTGGTTCTAAACGATGCATATCTTAGAATGGCTGATTCCTATTTTGCGAGTTCTCAATACAAGCTAGCAATTGATGCCTACCAAGCAGCTTTGGATTTAAATATAATCGAATCAGACTATGCAACATTTCAAATAGCGGTTAGTACTGGGTATTTGGGTCAAATCGAAACTAAAATTAATGGTCTAAATAAGGTGATAGATTATAAATCATCCTATTTGAAAGATCAAGCACTTTTTGAATTAGCAAATACTTATGCAAATCAATCAAACTCCACCAAAGCTATTGAAACCTATAGTGAGTTAATAACAACTTATTCAAAGAGTTCTTTAGTGTCCAAAGCGTTATTGCGTAAGGGATTAATTGAGTATAATCAAAATGACATCCAATTAGCTCTAAAAAGTTTTAATTCCGTAGCGACTGGATATCCCTCTACGCCAGAAGCATTTCAGGCTATTAGTTCCTCACGTTCTATTTATATTGATTTAGGTCAGGTTGACAACTATGCACTTTGGGTCAAATCCTTAGATTATGCAAGCGTTACTGATAGTGAATTAGAAACGGCTACTTATGAAGCTGCAGAAAAACAGTATTTAGATAACAATACCAAAAAAGCGATTGAATTGTTTAATGGGTATATTATTAGTTTTTCAAATGGTAAACAACTTATAAAAGCTCATTTTTATCTTGCGGAATTGTATAACATGAGTGCTCTAACAGCTAATGCATTACCGCATTATCAATATGTTTGCGAGCAATCTGTAAGTGAGTTCACTGAACAAGCGCTGTTCAAAAGGTCTGAAATCTTACTAGATTCAGAAGATTATAAAGCGGCCTTGAATGTATTGTTACGACTAGAATCTGAATCAAAAAACCTACAAAACAGGTTGTATGCACAGTCTAATTTAATGAAAGTGTATTTTCAATTCGAAGATTATGATGCTGCGATTCTTTATGCGGAGACGATCCTTAAAAACTCAAAAACAGATCTTTATATAAAGAGTGACGCCTACATTATTACTGCAAGAGCTGCGATGCAAACAAATAATGACATAAAAGCTCGATCAGCCTACAGCCAAGTTCAGGCAATTGCTAACGGAGCTATGGGGGCTGAAGCACAGTACTATGAGGCCTATTTCCTCAATTCTGATGGAAATTTTGAAGCCTCTAATAAAAGTGTTCAAGTGTTGATAAAAAACTTTTCTAGCTATAAGTATTATGCTTCTAAAGGACTTATTATTATGGCTAAGAACTTTTATGCTCTAAATGATGATTTTCAAGCGACTTATATTTTAGAAAATGTCACTCAAAATTTTACAGACTTCAAGGAAGTTGTAGACGAAGCACAATTAGAACTAGAACGGATTAAGTTAGAAGTTTCTAAGACCAACTCTACTGTAGAAACGGAATTACAAAATGAAAATTAGAATGATGAATATTAAATTAAAATACTATTTAAGTCTGCTTTTTAACTTGGCTGTTGTATTTTATTTTCAAAGGATAGAAGCACAAAATTCTCAAACACCTGTACAAGATTCTATCGACACGCAGGTAGTGACTATTGTAAAGCCATACACTCCCAAAATATCGGATGCCTTTAAGCTTAAGCAAGCGCCAAGTATAATGGTTTCTGAGGACTCTCAAAAAAGTATTAAGTATACTATTTTCTCTATTCCAGTCGCATCCACATTTACGCCCGCAAAAGTGAATTCTATCGGGGTAAAAAAATTTAAAAAAGAAAAATTATTTCAAAACTATACTTCTATCGGTCTTGGAAATTATGGCACTGTGTTAGGTAATTTTTATCTTAATCATAAAATCGGTAGAGGAGAGACTTTAGCAGGGTATGTTGATCACCACTCGTCACAAGGTGGTATAGGCGGCCTTCAGTTAGAGGATTCTTTTTCAAATAATACGGTTTGGGTTAATTATGCGAAAACATTAAAAACGTTTACTTGGACTACGGACCTCGCCTATGCCCGTCAAGCGATTAATTGGTATGGACTCCCTTACCCAACAACCTTTTCTATAAACTCTAAGCAAGTTTATTCTGAACTGTCTTTTTCTAGCAAAGTGCATTTTAAAAAGGGTATTTTTCAAAGAGGATCAATTGATTTTCAACGATTTTCAGATGCCTATGGTTCTCAAGAATATCGGCTTGAGGCAGACTCAAGCCTGCAACTAAATATATTTGATCAATCAATTAACACGAATTTGAGTATTGATTATTTAAATGGGGAATTTAATCAAAAATACCTAGATCCTGAACTGAATAGTTACGCAAACACTCTTTTTTTTGTAGCGCCGTCCTATAAATATTCTTATGAAGATTTAGCGGTTTCAGTTGGAGTTAGAGCTGCTTTCTTAATCGATAACAATAAAGGTGTAAGTAAATTTTATATTTATCCGAATATTGAAGCTAGTTATTCAGTCGTTAATTCTATTGTTTTGGCTTACGCTCAGTTAAAAGGTGATTTAATTCAAAATACGTATTCTGATTTTGCACAAATCAATCCATTTATATCTCCTACTCTAAAGATTCGCCCAAGCTCAACTCCCTATAAATTAATCGTTGGTAGCAAAGGAAAACTATCAGAATCCATAGCATACGACCTGAACGGAAGTTATTCTAAACAAAACAATAAAGCGCTTTTCCGTTCCAATACTATTCTGAACCTTTCAGCACTCACTAACTACAATCAAGGAAACTCTTTTGGAATCGTCTATGATGACGTTGATGTTTTAAACGCTTCAGGCGCTTTAGAATTTAACATGATTGAAAAGTTAATGCTTCGATTTAAAGGAGACCTTTATAATTATTCAAGTAATTTGGAACCAACGGTTTGGAATTTACCTAATTTTGAAGCGTCTCTGTTTCTAGATTATCAAATTTCAGACAAATGGGCATTGGTTGGAAATCTTTTTTACTATGGAGCCAGACAAGATTCTACTACAAACGATTCCCTACTCTCTGAGATTATCAATGAGACTTTAGATTCTTTTTTTGATGCCAACTTTCAGTTAGATTATCAGGTTTCATCCCAATGGGGTGCCTTTGTGAAAGTTAATAATATGACCAATTCTAATTATAGCCAGTGGAACCATTACCCAGTTCAAGGGTTTCAGATTTTAGGAGGCGCGAGTTATAAATTTGACTTTTAAGCCAATGTTATTTT
>JAQWYU010000286.1 GCA_029253805.1 Flavobacteriaceae bacterium
AAATATTGATAGATATAAATAAAATACAGTAAAACTTAAAAACTTAATATTCATTTGGTGGATTATCAAAAATTAATTAGTTCGAAATTACAATATATTATTGATGATTAACAATTTCACAAAATGTTTAGAAAAATTAGAATACCACTTTCATTTAAAAATTATACTTTTGGCACCAAAATATATCATTTACATGACACTATTATTGATGGCTGCCGGAAGTGGTAGTCGATATGGCAAACTTAAACAATTTGATGAACTAGGGCCTTCAAATGAATTCCTAATGGAGTTTAGTATTTCTGACGCCTTGAAAAACGAATTTAATCACATTGTAATTATTACCAAAGCGGCCAATAAAAAATTTTTAGAGACTTATCTCTCAGGTCGACTTCCAAGCCATGTAAAACTAGACGTGTTGGTGCAAGATATTCACGACATTCCAGAAGGAGTTTTATTAACTACAAATCGTGAAAAACCTTGGGGAACGGCCCATGCAGTTTGGACCGCTAGAAATGTAATATCAGGGAATTTTGTGATTATAAATGCAGATGATTATTATGGACAGAATGCTTTTAAAGGTGCAGCTGAATTTATAAAAAATAATAAATCGTCTTCTAATTTCGCCCTTGTAGCCTACAACTTAAACAATACTCTTTCAGAATTTGGATCTGTTTCTAGAGGTGTTTGTGAAATTAAAAATAAGCAATTAAAATCAATAATAGAGCGAACTGAAATCCTGGAAAAAAATGGTCAAATTATTGATGAAGACTCTGGAATAATTCTCAATCCTCTCTCAGCTGTATCTATGAATTTTTGGATTTGTAATGATTCAATATTTAATTATATAGAATCTTACTTTACCAAGTTTTTACAAACTCCAAAAAACCTTGAAAAAAGCGAAATTTACTTGCCTTTTGTAACGCAGGAAATGATGGAAAACCGACACATAACTGTTGAAATTATTGAAGCCAAAAGTACGTGGTTTGGAGTTACTTATTACAACGACAAAAAAGTAGCTGTTGAGACACTTGGCAAGCTTACTTCAAAAGGAGCCTATGCAAGCCCTTTGTGGACCTAGATAAAATTTACTTTTTAATATTCCCGCCTTCAGACAACCACTTTGAAAAACCTCCATCTAAATCATAGATTTTTACAAAGGAATTTGATAGTAATTTTAAAGCACTTTTAGCGCTTCTACCTCCACTTTGACAGTACACTATGACAGGAGACTTTTTATCTAATTTCTGAATATATAATTCGAAATTTTCATTTAAGAAATCAATGTTCTTAGAATTTAAAATATGGCCGTCTGAATACTCTTCAGGGGTTCTCACATCTATTAGTTGAACTCCATTAATTTTAGAAACTGTTTCAAATTCATCAAATGTGATAAGCTGTACTAAATTTTGATCATTATTTTTACAGCCTAAAAAGCTAACAACCATAAAAAATATACATCTAAATTTCATGGAAATGTTATTAAGGGGTTACAGATGAACCTGTCCATTCTAAAAAACCTCCAGATAAATTAAAGGTTGATTTAAATCCCATTTGACTCATTATAGAACAGGCTTGACCGCTTCTGTTCCCTGACCTGCAATACACATAATAACTTAAGGATTTATCAAGTTTCTCGAGCCCCGAAATGAACTCCTGTGCGTTATATATGTCCATATGAAGTGCATCAGGGATCGAACCTTCGTCTACCTCTTCTTGAGTACGCACATCAATAGTAATTGATTTTAAATCAGCTTCTTTATTTGAAGCCCAATCGCTTTGTGATAATTCAACCATAAAATATTTTATTGTATTAGTTATTGAAAGTTATAATTTGATAGAACAGCCTATCGCTTTAGTTTTTGTTTGTTTAATTTCATACCCATTTTTGAGCGATTCAATCACCTCTTCTACATAACGAGTTTTTACTAAAGAGGCATCTTTGTAGTTATCGTCTATACCACCAATGTATCTGACTAACGGACCACGAGACGTCGATTCTAAAATGAAAACATGAGGGGTCTTTGTAGCCCCATATTGAGGGTATATTTTTTGACCAGCATCTATTAAATACGGAAATGTAAATCCTTTATCAATGGCTCTTTCTCGCATGGATATCATGGAATCACCTGGTTTTGTTTCCACATTATTAGGCATAATAGCAATCACTGGATACCCTTGATGGGCATATTTTTTATTGAGTGCTTCAATTCGATCTTCATACAAAACGGCATAAGGACAAGTATTACAAGTAAATACAATTATAAAACCTTTAGCATCTTTAAAATCTGAAAGAGAAACAAAACTACCGTCTATATTTTCTAAACTAAAATCAGTTGCTATATCTCCAATATCATAACCGTCATCAAATGGGTGGGAGCAAAATAGTGTTGTGAAAAGGATCAATATATTATAAATTGTGTTCATAAGTAATTATTTAATAGTTAAAAAAGTTTCTAGCTCAGTTTCTAGTTCGTCATAAGTAAAGGTCCGATTATAAAAAGTTCGTTCAGAATTGTTGTATATAAGTGTAACAGGAATAGCACCATCCCAGTCAGCATTCACCTTCGGAATCCAAGAATTCATGTCAGGATCGTCCAGTACAATTACCTTAGACTTTAATTGGTGTTTTTGTATAAATGGTTTTAGTTTAGATTCATACTGACGAGGAAAATCCAAGCTTATTAGTATAACCTCAACATGTTTGGGGTAATTAGCTTGAATAGCCTCGAAATATGGTATCTCTTTCACACAAGGAGCACACCAGGTTGCCCAAAAGTTAACAACATAAGTTTTAGACCCATCAAGATTTAAATATGGTTCAATCCCTGAGAAATCATGAATTTCTAATATCGGTAAGCTTACAGCATTATTGTCCTTTGACTTGACCTCTGACTTACAAGCTAAGAAACAAAAGGCTATTAAAACAAAGTGAATTTTCATTTGTTAAAGTTAAAAAAACTCAATTAGTAGCCTAAAAAAATTAACAGAAAATTATTAGGAATGATATGGCCTTAAAAATATAAAAATATATATTTGTGTACAAACCTTAAAAAAAATTGAGATGAATTTAAAAAAATCAATATTAAAACCTGTACTAGTTATACTAGCTGTGATGTTATCGGCTTACTCAACTAGCGATTCTAAAAACATAAATGTTGCTGAAAGTGTGATCAACTGGGTAGGATATAAAGTTACTGGACAACACGAAGGAACTATAAAGCTACTAAATGGATCTTTGAATTTCAAAGAAAATACTTTAGTTGGTGGTAAATTCGCAATGGATATGACATCAATCAATACAACTGACCTTGAAGGAGACTCCAAAAAGAAGTTAGATGGACATCTTAAAGCAGATGATTTCTTTGGTGTATACAATTTCAAAACTGCAACACTTGTATTTACTTCAGTTAATAAAAGTAAACTGGGCTACGCGATAGTTGGTGATATGACTATAAAAGGAATTACAAATGAAGTGTCTTTTGATTTAGCGCTTACTGAAAACAGTGCTTCAACTAACCTAAAAATTGATCGTACTAAATATGGTATCAAATACGGCTCTGCTAGTTTTTTTGACGGCATAAAAGACAAAGCGATCTACGATGAGTTTGATTTAAACGTTAAATTAAAATTTTAAAAAAAAATAACAATTTCGTTATGCTTTTAAAGAAAACGTTATTACATTTGAATTAACAATATTACTATGAAATTAACCTTAAACAGTATTTGGTGGTGGAACTCTCGAAAAATCAATTCGTGATACTACCTGTATTTGTTTAAATCAAAATACCAAGGCTTGTCAATCACGACAAGCCTTTTTTTTATGAAAAATTTTAAGCTAAAAACACATTATAAAAAAATACTGGCGGATACAATATCGCCCGTAAGTGTATATCTAAAAATTCGTGATCAGTTTCCTAATAGTATCCTACTAGAAAGTAGCGACTACCATGGAAATGATAATAGTTTTTCTTACATCTGCTGCAACCCGATCGCATCCATAAAAGTAGAGGCTAACCTGGTTACTAAAACCTACCCTGACCACACATTTGAAACCAAGTCTGTAGAATCTGAAAAGGTAATGTTAGAAATTGACTCCTTCACTAAGCAATTTGAAACTCAAAATGATAAATCGTTTAAGTTTATCAATAATGGTATGTTTGGATTTACAGCTTATGATGCTGTTAAGTATTTTGAAGATATCACTATTTCAAAAAAAGAGGACTCTATTGAAATTCCAGATATTTATTATGCGGTTTATCAGAACATCATAGCGATTAACCATTTTAAAAATGAAGCTATTATCTTTGCACATTGCTATGAGCGTGAGAGCAATATTGAGATAATTAATCATCTGATTAAAAAACAAAGCTTCTCGTCCTATGATTTCAAATCCAAAGGTGAGATAATCTCTAACTTAACTGATAAAGCGTTTAAATCTAATGTCGATTTAGCCAAAAAACACTGCAGTCGAGGCGATGTATTTCAATTGGTTTTATCAAAGAAATTTCAACAAGATTTTAAAGGAGATGATTTCAATGTGTACCGTGCACTTCGAAGCATTAACCCCTCTCCCTTCTTGTTTTATTTTGATTACGGTAAATTCAAGATTTTTGGAAGCTCTCCGGAAGCACAGCTTATTGTAGAAAATAAAAAAGCAGAAATTCATCCAATTGCCGGCACATTTGCACGAACTGGAGATGATTTAAAAGATGCTGAACTGGCAAAGAACTTAGTAGCTAATAAAAAAGAAAATAGCGAGCACGTCATGCTAGTAGACTTAGCTAGAAACGATTTAAGCCGCCATTGTACAAAAGTTGTTATTGAAAAATACAGAGAAGTTCAGTTTTTTTCACATGTCATTCACTTAGTTAGCAAAGTCATTGGAGCGATTAAAGAAGGTACACCAACCATGCAAATTGTAGCAGATACCTTCCCTGCAGGTACCCTCAGTGGAGCTCCTAAACATAAAGCTATGCAACTTATTGAAAAATACGAAAAAACAAGCCGTGCCTTTTACGGAGGGGCTATCGGATTTATGGATTTCAATGGAAATTATACCCATGCAATCATGATTCGCACCTTTTTAAGTAAAGACTATCAACTGCATTGGCAAGCAGGGGCGGGAATCGTTTCCAAATCCAATTCAGAAAGTGAACTTCAAGAAGTATATAACAAGCTAGGGGCTTTAACAAAAGCAATTAAACTTGCAGAAACAATTTAAATATGAAAAAAATAGTAGTCATTGATAATTACGACAGCTTTACCTTTAATCTTGTACATTATCTTGAAGATTTGGACTGCGAAGTAGCGGTTCTTAGGAATGATAAATTTGACTTAGATGACATTGGAGATTTCGATAAAATACTCCTATCGCCAGGCCCGGGAATTCCACAAGAAGCTGGTTTGTTAAATGCTGTGATTAAGAGATATGCTTCAACTAAAAGTATTTTAGGTGTGTGCCTAGGGCAACAGGCTATTGGCGTTGTTTTTGGAGGGCAGCTTGTAAATTTAGAGGAAGTATATCACGGAGTTCACACAGATATCACAGTAATTGTAAAAGACGAAATTCTGTTTGATCAATTGGGACCAACTCTACAGGTTGGACGCTACCATTCATGGGTTGTAGATGCTAATTTACCAAATGTCTTGGAAGCCACTTCAATTGATAACAATGGACAGGTGATGTCTTTGAGACACAAGATATTCGATGTGAAGGGTGTACAATTTCACCCAGAATCAGTACTTACTCCCCTTGGAAAACAACTCCTAAAAAACTGGATTAACTCCTAAATTAGAAAAAATAAAAATGAAACATATTTTAAGCAGGCTTATTAATCATGAAACTATTTCAAGTGAAGAAGCGAAACAGATTTTGATTAATATCTCTAAAGGTAACTATAACCAAAGTCAAATTGCTTCTTTTCTTACTGTTTTCATGATGCGGAGTATCACTCTAGATGAATTAAAAGGGTTTAGAAATGCGCTTTTAGAGCTATGTGTTCCAGTAGATTTATCGGCTTATAATCCAATCGATTTATGCGGTACTGGGGGCGATGGCAAAGATACTTTTAATATTTCTACCCTTTCCTCGTTTGTAACGGCTGCTGCTGGTATTCCAGTTGCTAAGCACGGGAATTACGGGGTATCTTCAGCTTGTGGATCCTCCAACGTACTGGAATCTCTTGGAGTAACCTTTTCAAATGATGTTAAGTTTTTAGAGCGTGCCATTGAAACAACAGGTATTTGCGTTTTACATGCTCCTTTATTTCATCCAGCTATGAAAATAATAGCACCTATCCGGCAGGGATTAGGGGTTAAAACTTTTTTTAATATGCTTGGACCAATGGTAAACCCGTCGGCACCAAAAAACCAAATGGTAGGGGTTTTTAATTTGGAATTATTAAGACTTTATGCTTATTTGTATCAAGACTCGGATATAAACTACAGTATTGTTCATGACCTGGGAGGCTATGATGAAATTTCTCTAACAAACACAGTTAAAATTGTTTCAAATAAATCAGAGGTACTATTTTCAGCTAAAGATTTAGGATTAAAAAATAATACCCAAGAAGCCATTTTTGGCGGAAATACTATTGCAGAGGCCTCTAAAATTTTTAAAAAAATAATAGAAGGACAGGGCTCTAAAGCACAAAATAATGTTGTATGTGCCAATGCTGGTTTAGCGATTGCAACCGCCAAAAATCTCACGCATATTGAAGGCTATGAACTAGCCAAAGAAGCCCTTTTTTCTGGGAAAGCAAACCAATGTCTTAATAAACTAATCGCACTGAAATGAGTGATATATTAAACCGTATTGTAGCTGATAAACGTCTTGAGGTTGGGCTTAGAAAACAACTCATTCCCAACAAACAGCTTGAGAAATCCGTTCTATTTGAACGCCAATCTCCATCGCTTAGCAAACGATTAATAAATAGTAATTCGGGACTCATCGCGGAACACAAACGCCGATCACCATCTAAGGACATTATTAATCAAAATTTGAACACCCATGATGTGGCAAAAGGGTATGAAATTGCCGGAGCTTGTGGTATGTCCGTATTAACAGATATGAAATATTTTGGAGGAAGTTTAGAAGATTTACTGACTTCAAGAGCTAGTATTGAAATGCCCTTAATTAGAAAAGAATTTATTATTGATACTTATCAAATTGTAGAAGCTAAAGCCTATGGAGCCGATGTCATTTTACTAATTGCTTCCATTTTGAGTCGAAACGAGATTCAAATGTTTTCAACACTAGCTCAAAGTTTAGGAATGGAAGTCTTATTAGAAATTCATAATGAGGACGAATTAAATAAATCAATCATGCCGTCCCTAAATATGATTGGCGTAAACAATAGAAACCTTAAGACATTTGAAGTTGATTTAGAAACAAGCAAGACACTAAGTAGACACATTCCTGAAAAATTTGTGAAAATATCAGAAAGTGGAATTCGTACAGTTGAAGATATTAATAACTTAAAAACCTATGGCTACAAAGGGTTTTTAATAGGTGAGAATTTTATGAAAACAAAAGATCCTGGTGCTAGTGCAGCAGCATTTATAAAACAATTGAACGGATGAACCTAAAAGTATGTGGCATGAGATATGACCATAATATTCTGGAGATTGCTAGTGTCAAACCTGATTATATGGGCTTTATATTTTATGAAGGCTCTGCACGTCATATGACCTCGTCGATTCCGACCCTCTCAACTTCCATAAAAAAAGTAGGTGTTTTTGTCAATGCTTCTTTTGATGTTATTGTCGATAAAATCAATACCTACAATTTGCAAGCAGTTCAATTACATGGAGAAGAAATGCCTGAATTTTGTAAATCTATACAGGCACTTAATGTAAAAGTAATCAAAGTATTTTCTATAAAAAACAAATTTAATTTTGACGAACTAACTCCTTATGAATCCGTTTGTGACTTCTATCTTTTTGATACAAAAGGTCCACTAGCGGGCGGAAATGGCTACTGCTTTAATTGGTCTGTTTTAGATAAATATCCGTCAACAAAACCATATTTTTTAAGTGGTGGGATTGGATTAGATAACATTAGTCAATTACATGCATTTAAAATTAGTACAGCATCAGCCTATTGCCATGCCATTGATGTGAATAGTAAATTTGAAGTTGCTATGGCTAAGAAAGATAAAAAGAGTTTAGAAAAATTTAAACAACTATTATGAATTATCACGTAAATGAAAAGGGCTACTATGGCCAATTTGGAGGAGCATTTATTCCAGAGATGTTGTATCCTAATGTTGAAGAATTGCGTCATAATTATTTGAAGGTAATGGCTGAACCTGATTTCAAAAAGGAGTTTGATCAACTCCTAAAAGATTATGTAGGCCGACCAACCCCTTTATATTTTGCAAAACGATTATCTAAAAAATATAACACAAAAATATACCTAAAGCGTGAGGATTTGTGCCATACTGGAGCGCATAAAATCAATAATACAATAGGACAGATTTTAATGGCTAAGCGCCTCAAAAAAACACGTATCATCGCTGAAACTGGTGCTGGACAACATGGTGTAGCTACAGCGACTGTATGTGCTTTGGTTGGTATGGAGTGTGTTGTATATATGGGAGAAATTGATATAGCACGACAAGCGCCTAATGTGGCACGTATGAAAATGCTAGGGGCGGAAGTACGCCCTGCACTTTCAGGAAGTCGTACTCTGAAAGATGCTACAAATGAAGCGATACGAGATTGGATTAACAACCCTGTAAATACTCACTACATAATTGGAAGTGCAGTGGGACCACACCCCTACCCTGATATGGTTGCACGTTTTCAATCCGTTGTATCTAAAGAAACTAAATTGCAGTTAAAGGAAGTTGAAGGTCGAGAAAATCCTGACTATGTGGTAGCTTGTGTAGGTGGTGGAAGTAATGCTGCTGGCGCGTATTACCATTATTTGAATGAACCCAGCGTTAAACTCATTGCTGTAGAAGCCGCTGGAAAAGGTGTTGAATCGGGTGAAAGTGCTGCAACTTCAGTCCTTGGAAAAGAAGGTGTAATTCACGGCAGTAAAACCTTATTAATGCAAAGTACAGATGGTCAAATTACAGAGCCCTATTCAATTTCGGCAGGCTTAGATTACCCTGGTGTTGGCCCCATGCATGCACATTTATACAAAAGCAAACGTGCCGAATTTATATCGGTAACAGATGATAAAGCCATGGAAGCTGGTTTGGAATTATCGCAACTCGAAGGCATCATTCCAGCAATTGAAACTTCTCATGCATTGGCTATTTTTAAAGATAAAAAATTCAAGCCTAAGGATGTGGTAATAATTAGTTTATCAGGGCGTGGCGACAAAGATTTGAATACCTACATTGATTATTTTAAACTGTAAAATTGTGAACAGAATACAAATAAAATTACAAGAAGATAAAAAACTATTATCCATCTATTTTACGGCGGGTTACCCTAAGCTAAATGACACCGCTAGTACTATTGAAAATTTAGAATCAAATGGCGTAGACATGATTGAAATAGGCTTGCCATTTAGCGATCCATTAGCTGACGGACCCACCATACAGGCAAGCTCTACAAAAGCACTTCATAATGGCATGAACTCATCCGTATTATTTGACCAACTTAAAGACATACGAAAAACAGTTAGTATTCCTCTAATTTTGATGGGATATTTTAACCCAATACTTCAATACGGCATCGAAGCATTTTGTAAAAAATGTAAAGAAATAGGGATTGATGGTTTAATTATTCCAGACCTTCCAGTCGAAGTATATCAGGAGGAATACCAAACTGTTTTTGAACATCACGGATTACTAAATATCTTTTTAATTACTCCACAAACAAGTGAAAAGCGCATCCGATATATGGACAGCATTTCCAAAGGATTTATTTACATGGTCAGTAGTGCCAGCACTACGGGAAGCCAAAGTGGTTTTGGGCAAAAACAAACAGATTATTTTAAACGAATTGCAGAAATGAATCTTAATAATCCACAAATTATTGGATTTGGAATCTCAAACCAGGAAACCTTTAAACAAGCAACCAAACATGCTAAAGGAGCCATAATTGGAAGTGCTTTCATAAAATACGTAACTGATAATGGAGTCAATGACTTAAAACAATTTACAGAACCCATTCTTAAAAAAGAATGAAATTTAGTTAATAATAAACTAAAACATTAATATCTTCTTAACGGTTTAAAATTTCTATATAACGATCTTTGTAATTATGTCAGAAATTAATTTCAATTATGGAAAAGGGTTTACATTCAGTAAACATACCGAGAAAGCCGTTTCAGATTTTGATCGTGTGTTTGGAGTATTTAAAGAACTCCTAACACATACATCAGGAGATATTCAAGAAGCTTTTGAATGGCTAAATACGCTAGACAACGAATACAATATTTTTAATGACCAATACACTCTTGAAAACTTTGAAGAGGATCTTAAGAAAAGAGGGTACATAAAAAAAGATATAGATCCTGATCAATACAATTCTGGAAAAGGTAAAGGAAAAGGAAAGAACATACTTACTGCGAAACTTGAATCAGCGTTGAGAGACTATGCTTTAAACCAAATTTTTGGAAAGTTAAAAAAAAGTGGTTTAGGAAATCACAGGACTTC
>JAQWYU010000287.1 GCA_029253805.1 Flavobacteriaceae bacterium
TATATAAAAATTCATAATATAGATACAATTATTACTACAGGTCCGCCACATAGTCTACATTTAATTGGGTTAAAATTAAAGCAATCGTATTCGCTGAAGTGGATTACAGATTTCAGAGATCCCTGGACTCATATAGGATATCATAAAAAACTAAAACTAACAACACTTTCTAAAAGAAAGCACGAGCAATTAGAGGCTTCTGTACTTATGAATTCAGATCAAATCATTGTAACAAGTCCACAGACCAAATCAATTTTATCTAAATGTACAACTTCTCCCATATCAGTAATTACCAATGGTTACGACTTTGAAATTAGTAAAACCAGTAAACTAGATTCCAAGTTTACTTTGTCACATATTGGTAATTTACATGATGGAAGAAATCCAGAGTTTTTATGGAAAATTCTCCATGATTTAGTCCAAAACTCAATTGATTTTTCTAAGTATTTTCGTTTAAATCTAATTGGACATATTAGTGAAACAGTCTTAGATTCTATTAGAACGTCAGGTTTGGAAGCGTATACTAATTACATTGGTTATGTATCCCATAGTGAATCCTTAGAATATCAAAGTAGGACTCAGTTGTTGTTACTAATTGAAGAAAAATCTAAAGAGTCTCAATATATTATTCCTGGTAAGTTATTTGAATATATCGCATCTAATCGTCCAATAATAGCGATTGGTCCAGATGAGTCAGATATTGAAAGTATCATAAATCAGACTGATTCTGGAAATTATTTTAAGTATAATGAGGATGAATCACTTTCTGCAATTATTTTGGAACACTTCAAAAAATTTAAAAAAGGTGGTTTGTACGTAAATTCAAAAGGGTATGATAAATATAGTCGTAAAAATCTTACTTTTAAGTTATCGAAATTGATCAAAAAAAAACTCCGCAGTGATTTGGGATATTCAACCACGGAGATTTCTACTAACTAACTAACTAACTAACTATTTTTAATAAATAACATTATTATTTATTAATCAATTAGCGTGCCAAATAATTAAAATATAAATAGTTTTCAATTCTGAATTAAATTATAATAGTTTAGTTTTTAAAAAATATCCAGTGGAAGAATTAGTGGATTTTACTATGGTTTCGGGTGTGCCTTCTGCTAAAATAGAGCCTCCTTTATCACCACCTTCAGGCCCTAAGTCGATAACATAATCAGCACATTTAATAAGTTCTAAATTGTGTTCAACTACCACTATAGAGTGTCCATTTTCAATGAGTGCATTGAATGACTTTAGTAGTTTCTTAATGTCATGAAAATGAAGTCCAGTTGTAGGTTCATCAAATATGAATAAACCTGTTTCTGACTTAGAACCTTTTGCTATAAATGAAGCTAATTTTATTCGTTGTGCTTCACCGCCAGAAAGAGTTGATGAACTTTGACCTAATGTTACATATCCAAGGCCAACCTCTTGAAGTGGCTTAAGTTTATTTTTTATTTTATAAATTTTATGCGTGTCAAAAAATAAAATAGCATCATCAATCGTCATATTTAAAACATCATCAATTGTTTTATTATTAAAATTAACTTCCAGTATTTGTTTCTTGAATCGTTTTCCGTTACAATCATCACATTCAAGTTGTACATCAGCCATAAATTGCATTTCAATAGTAACAGATCCCTCACCCTTACAAGTATCACATCGTCCTCCGTCCACATTAAATGAAAAATGTTTTGGTTGATAATTTCTCAACAAACTTAGTTTTTGTTTAGAAAATAATGCCCGTATATCGTCGTAAGCTTTAATATACGTTACTGGATTTGATCTTGAAGAGCGTCCAATAGGATTTTGATCTACGAACTCTATAAATTTAACATTGCTATAATTACCTTCAATCGACGTGTATTCACCTTCCTTATCCCCATATCCCCCCATTAATTTAACAAGTGCAGGGTAAAAAATATTTTTTATAAGTGTACTTTTTCCACTTCCTGAAACTCCTGTTATAACAGTTAACATGTTAAGGGGGATCTTCACATCAATATTTTTCAAATTGTGTTCTCTAGCCCCTTTAATGGTTAAATAATAATCAGAACTTCTTCTTTTATTTGGAACTTCAATTTTATAAACTCCTCTAAGGTATTTTGCTGTTAAAGTATCGCTTTTTAGTATTAATTTGTAGCTTCCATTTGCCATAACTTCACCTCCAAAACTACCTGCTTCTGGACCGATATCAATTATATAATCTGCTGCCTCCATAATGGTTTCATCATGTTCTACTACAATAACTGTATTTCCCAAATCTCTTAAGTCATGTAAGATATTTATAAGTCGTTCGGTATCTTTTGAATGTAGACCAATACTAGGTTCATCTAAAATATACATGGACCCTACTAGGCTACTCCCTAGTGAAGTTGCCAAATTAATTCGTTGACTTTCCCCGCCAGAAAGTGAGTTTGATTTCCTATTTAGAGTTAAGTAGTCGAGTCCAACATTTTCTAAAAAATCAAGTCGATTTTGAATTTCCTTTAAGAGTCTTCTTGATGTTTTTTCTTCTTTTTTACTTAATTCTAAATTATTGAAGAAAATTTTCAAATCTTTTAGTGACATTTCAACTAGATCTGAGATTGATGCTCCGCCAATTTTCACATAATTAGCTTCTTCTCTAAGTCTTTTTCCTTTGCATATGAAGCATTTAGTTTTCCCTCGAAATCTAGAAAGCATCACTCTATTTTGAACCTTGTATGCTTTAGATTCTAATTCTTCAAAAAAGGTATTAAGTCCTGTAAAATAACTATTCCCTTTCCATAATAATTCTTGTTGTTTTAGATTTAATTCAAAATAGGGCTTGTGTATTGGGAAGTCAAATTTATGGCTGTTGTTAACTAACAGATCTCTGTAGTATTTCATCGTCTCTCCACGCCAGGGAAATATAGCATTTTCATAAATCGAAAGTGAGGTATTTGGAATTACCAGACTTTTATCTATTCCAATGACATCTCCGTACCCTTCGCATTTTGGACAAGCACCATATGGATTATTAAAACTAAACAGATGAGTGTTAGGTTCTAGAAATTTTTGACCATCTAGTTCAAATGTGTTACTAAATTCTCGTTGTTCAGCTCCATTTACTTCTTCAAGAATACATCGACCTTTTCCTTCAAAAAATGCCATTTCTACAGCATCTGCTAATCGATTGTAAAAGTTTTGATTCTCTTTGACAATAATTCTATCAACTACAAGACTGATTGGGTTAGAGTTTTCAAAATTTTCAATAAGTTCAATACGTTCTACTGCGTCTCCTATTTTTATCCTCGAAAAACCTTGATGAATAAGTGCTTGAAGTTTATTTCCTATTGTTCTTCCTTGCTCTAGATGAATAGGGGACAGAAGTAAAAGCTTATCACCAACATTAAGCGTTTTAATATAATTAATTACATCGCTTGTTGTATCTTTTTTAACGACATTGTTTGATTTTGGAGAAATTGTTTTTCCCACTCGGGCAAATAACAATTTCAAATAATCATAAATTTCTGTAGTAGTACCAACGGTAGATCTTGGATTGGTAGAATTCACTTTTTGTTCAATTGCTATTGCTGGAGCAATCCCTTTAATGTAATCTACATTAGGTTTATGTAATCGTCCCAAAAACTGTCGAGCATAACTAGACAAACTTTCTACATAGCGTCGTTGCCCTTCGGCATATAGTGTATCAAATGCTAAACTGGACTTTCCTGACCCAGATAGGCCAGTAATTACTGTTAATTTATGGCGAGGAATAGCAACATCTATATTCTTTAAATTATGAAGTTTTGCCCCTTTAATTAGAATGTGTTCTTTTGGACTTAGTTTTGAGAGGTTTAGTGACATTAATTTGATTAAATTTACCAAACAAAGATACCATTATTATGAAAATTATTATAGTCTTTGAGGTCTTGTTCGTGTTAAATAAACCACAATAAATTTGCAATACATGCGAGAATGTTGTTATATTTGGATATAACATTAATACAATGCCTATATAATAACACTACTTTTTTATTTATTAATCTAGTACATTTTATTTGTACTTCAAAAAGTTGTGTTATGAATTCTAAAACTTTAAGCGATGCAGCCCTTGTTAGAAATTATATAAGCGGAGATGAATCTTCACTAACAATTCTTATCAATAGACATCAACAACGTCTTTACAACTTTATCTATTCAAAAGTTTATGATAGAGATGTTGCAGAAGACATATTTCAAGACACATTTATCAAAGTAATTAATACGTTAAAGCTTGGTAAATACAATGAAGAGGGTAAGTTTGTACCATGGGTAATGCGAATAGCACATAACCTTGTTATAGATTTTTTTAGGAGAAACAAACGTATGCCAAAATTTAATAATCGCGAGGATTTTGATATTTTCAATGTACTTTCTGATGGTTCTCTAAATGCTGAAGCTGAATTAGTTCGTTCTCAAATTCATAATGATAT
>JAQWYU010000288.1 GCA_029253805.1 Flavobacteriaceae bacterium
ATCTAACTGTATCTGGTCAACTTGAAGCAGAAACTTATGCTATGGCACTTGGGAAAGTTTATACTTTTGGCCCAACATTTAGAGCTGAAAACTCAAATACTTCTCGACATTTATCAGAGTTTTGGATGATCGAACCCGAAGTTGCTTTTATGGATTTAGCGGGTAACATGGACCTAGCAGAAGATTTCATGAAATATGTGATTAGCTACATCTTAAATAATAATATAGAGGACCTTACTTTTTTAGAACAACGGTTAGAACAAGAGGACAAATCTAAGCCTCAAAATGAACGTGCAGCAATGTCTCTAACAGAAAAACTTCGCTTTGTTGTGGATAACAACTTTAAAAGAGTAAGTTATACAGAAGCCATAGAGATTTTACGAAACTCTAAACCGAATAAAAAGAAGAAATTTAAATATATAATCGGTGAGTGGGGTTCTGATTTACAAAGTGAACATGAACGGTTTTTGGTAGAGAAGTATTTTAAATGTCCTGTTATCTTATTTGATTACCCAGCTAAAATCAAGGCTTTTTATATGCGCTTAAATGAAGATGGAAAAACAGTTCGGGCTATGGATATCCTATTTCCAGGAATTGGAGAAATTGTTGGAGGGTCTCAGCGAGAAGAACGCCTAGATATTTTAAAAGATAAAATGGCAGAATTAAATATACCTGAAGAAGATCTTTGGTGGTATTTAGATTTAAGAAAGTATGGGACAGCTGTGCATTCTGGATTTGGTCTCGGATTTGAAAGGCTCGTCATGTTTGCTACAGGAATGGGGAATATTAGAGACGTAATCCCTTTCCCTCGAACCCCTCTTAACGCAGAGTTTTAAAACAATAGTGCACGAAACTTACTCTATAATCTTTTTTTCTTATTTTTATAAAAAGCTCAAAAAATCAGAGCTCGGTTAAATTTAAATTCAAGAAATAATTAATGCTCAAGCAATTTCTACAATATAAGTTATCACAAAAACTATCTCCACAGCAGATTCAGCTAATGAAATTGATTGAGCTTCCTACTCAAGCCTTTGAGCAACGTCTAAAACAAGAGCTTGAAGAAAATCCAGCACTTGAAAGTGGTAAAGAGCAAGAAGATAATTATGAAGACGAGTTTCAATCAAATGATATCGAAAGCCAAGAAACACTTTCTGAAGACATCAACCTAGATGACTATCTCAGTGATGATGAAATCCCTGAATATCGGCTAAATGCCAATAACCATAGTGTAGATGATGAACAAAAGACGATGTCTTTTGCTTCAGGGAGCTCTTTTACTCAGCTTCTTATAAATCAACTAAATACATTTTCTTTAGAAAAAGATCAATACCAAATTGCTGAGTTTTTGATTGGCAGCATTGACGATAGTGGATATATTCGCCGTCCACTATTGGATATTATGGATGATTTAGCATTTACTCAAAATTTTTACACTGATGAAAAAGCAATTAAATCTGCCCTAAAAATAGTCCATCAGTTAGATCCTGCCGGAGTTGGTGCCAGAAATCTTCAAGAGTGTTTAGCTATTCAATTAGAGCGTAAGACTCAAACTCCTAGTACGAGTCTTGCGAGAGACATTATCAAATCTGGGTTTGAACAGTTTACTAAAAAGCATTATCAAAAACTAATACAAAAGTTCGATGTAACAGAAGTTCAGTTACGTGACGCAATTTTAGAAATCGAACGTTTGAATCCAAAGCCGGGAAGCTCTTTATCTAACAATACACGCTCTATTGAACATGTCGTTCCTGATTTTACAATTAGTATTGTTGAAGGAGAATTAGAATTAACACTTAACGGCAGGAATGCCCCCGAGCTGCATGTTTCTCAGCCTTATAACGAAATGCTTAAAGGCTACAAGGCATCCAAAGAAAAAACAAGATCTCAAAAAGAAGCAGTATTATTTATAAAACAAAAACTAGATGCTGCCAAATGGTTCATAGATGCTATTAAACAGCGGCAACAAACACTTTTTGTCACAATGAGTACTATTATGTATTATCAAGAAAATTATTTCCTAACAGGTGATGAGCAGCAGCTAAGACCTATGATTCTAAAAGATGTTGCAGATAAAATCGAAATGGATATTTCAACAGTTTCGAGAGTTGCTAATAGTAAATATGTAGACACTCCTTACGGGACTAAATTAATTAAAGAATTCTTTAGTGAGTCTATGACTAATGATAAAGGTGAAGAAGTTTCAACTAGAGAGATAAAAAGTATTTTAGAAACAATCATTCGTGAAGAAGACAAGAAAAAACCGCTTACTGACGAAAAGTTAGCTCTTCTTTTAAAAGAAAAAGGCTATCCAATAGCACGAAGAACTATTGCTAAATATCGCGAACAACTAGATCTTCCAGTTGCTAGGCTTCGAAAAGAACTTTAAATACTACACCTTTTTAATTACATTGGTAACGATGCCCCATATTACAAAGTCATTCGCTTCTGTTATTTGTATGGCTTGATAATTTTTATTTTCTGGCTGCAACCAAACTTCATCGTTTTTAACCCGGAGTCGCTTGACGGTGAATTCTCCATCTAAAAAGCAAACAGCTATTTTATTATGCGCAGGAGAGAGACTTCTATCTATCACTAAAAGATCATTGTCGTTAAGGCCTGCATCTATCATTGATTGTCCACTAACACGTGCAAAGAAAGTTGCTTCTTTGTTCTTGATAAGCTCGTTGTCTAGCGACAAACGTTCCTGCTTAAAATCCTCTGCTGGTGAAGGGAACCCTGCAGAGATTCCTGTATCAAAATAGACTGCCCCTAGCGTATTAACATTTTTAGAGGTAAAGAAAGTGAGGGGAGTTGTAGTTTTTATAGACATTGGACAGTTATTATATCTTTTAAATTAGTTGTATAACGAGGGGACAGGTGTTCTTGACGCATTTTCCAGGTGCGCTTTAAATCTTGATTACCTAGTTTTAACTTTGGTGTATGATACTTTTTATTAATGAGATCAATCGCACGCATCAGCGGTAAATGCTTTGGGTTTTCACTGTTGAACAATTGTAGTTGGTGATTATTAGTTGGAACAATACCTGTGAGGATGACCCCTGCTTTTTTATATTGAATTCCTTTTTTATAAATAGAAGCCACTGCTTTTACTGCATTCGCGCTTAGAGTCAAACTAGAATTGGTTGGAAATGAAATATTAACCATGATACTGGCTCGGTACTGTTCTGAATTTTTTTTATGATAATCACTTCGTAAAAAAATAAACATCATGTGGCAGCTGGACCCTTGCCTTCGAAGTTTTTCAGCTCCACTACAAGCAAAAGTTGAAATGCGCTCCTTAAGATCTTCTAGATCTTTTATCGTAGATTCGAAACTTCGAGTTGTTGCAATTGCGCGTTTGTTCTTAATCGTTTCTGGACCTATTTTAGAAATTCCTTCTAAATCTTTTTTTAATTTCCACTCTGTAATTGAAAAGGCCTTACGCACCCACATATCAGAGAGCTGAACAAAATCATAAGCGGTTTTGCATTGCTTAGCAGAAAGTCGCTTGTTCAAAGCCGGACCTATACCCCAAACATCTTTAAGCTGAGTCCACTTCAAGGCTTTAATACGTTTCTCTTCGCTATCAATTATATAGACTCCTCCTGTTTCTTTTGGAAATTTACGAGCAATCTTATTCGCTACCTTACTTAGGGCTTTAGTTGGAGCAACCCCAACACAAGTGGGAATACCTGTCCATTTTAGGATGCGTTGTCGCATCTGTGTTCCATACTGATGAAGATTATGACGCTCAAAGCCGTTTAGTTGTAAAAATGCTTCATCAATACTATAAACTTCTACATCTGGTGAAAATTGTTCTAGAATTCGCATTACTCGACTACTCATATCACCATAAAGTGGATAATTAGATGAAAATAACTGAATATTATTGGCTCTAAAAAACTCTTTATATTTAAAAGCAGGTGCGCCCATGGGTAACCCTAGTGCCTTCGCCTCATCACTTCGCGCAATAACACAACCGTCATTATTCGACAAAATAGCGATCGGCTTTTGGCGCAAAGCAGGGTTGAAAACCCGCTCACAAGAAGCGTAGAAGTTATTACAATCAACAAGAGCAAACATGGTATAAAGGTAGCGTATTTGACGTCTGAGTAAAATAAAAATAGGCACTATTTTTATACTATTTACTCTTTTTTAGTAAATAAAATTATGTAGTATTTTTAATGAATTGTTAATTGAAGTGTCATTCGTATTTCTATATTTGCAAAATAAATCTGATTAAACAAAATTAAAAAATATGAGGACTAGACTCTATTTACTACTTTTTATTGTAAGTATTTTTTTACACAAAAATACATTAGCTCAAAATATTATGGAAGGACAAGCATTAGATTCTATAACGATTACTTCAGCTAGAATTGAACTTCCATTTAAAGAAAACTCACGAACTATTACAGTTGTTTCATCAAAGGATATACGAGAAAGCCCAGCAACTAATCTAGCTGAACTTCTACAACAAGAAGCAGGAATCGATGTCAGACGTCAAGGGGTCAATGGTATGCAGTCTGATTTATATATTCGCGGCGGGAGTTTTGATCAAACACTACTTTTAATTGATGGTGTAAAAGTGGAAGACCCTCAAACTGGTCACCACACATTAAATATGGCTCTGCCGCTAGAAGTGATTGAGCGGGTTGAAATCATAAAAGGACCTGCGGCACGTATTTTTGGACAGAATGCCTTTACAGGCGCGATTAATATTGTTACTAAATCCAATACCGATCGTATAAATTCCGTAAGCTATAAGTTAGGATCTTACGAACAGCAGCAAGTTTCGGGAACCCTGGGAGCAGAGCTAAGCGGTTCTACCGTTATAGGGCATGCTTCTGTTAATACTTCAGATGGTTATCGCTATAATACTGATTTTAAAAATCAAAATTATTATATAAAAGGACGATTCAAGACTAATGCAAATCCTATAGAAATGATTGGTTATTTTACTGAACGAAAATTTGGTGCTAATCAATTTTACAATGTCGATGCGCCTGACCAATATGAAGAAACTCAAAGCAGTCTTTTAGGACTATCTACAAGGCTTAAAACTGAAAAATTAAAAATCACACCTCGTGCTTATTGGAAGCGAAATCAAGACATGTACCTATACATTCGCGAGAACCCTGAGGTTTATAGAAACTTACATATTTCAAATAAATTAGGGATGCAAGTTAATGCTTCGTATTCTTCCAGTGCTGGTATTAGTGGTGTTGGAATAGATGTAGCTAAAGTGTTTATGACCAGTACTAATTTGGGGGAGCGAGACCGAGTAATGGCTAATTTGTTCGTTGAACACCGGTTTTCTATCGCAAATAACTCCTTAGATATTACCCCAGGAGTGTCCGTAAACTACTTTACGGACTTTAAATTTCATGCCTTTCCAGGTGTCGATATAGGATATGCTATTAATGATAAACTTAAGGCTTATGCCAATATTGGTTACACGTATAGGGTGCCAACATATACTGACTTGTATTATGTCGGACCAAACGATTTAGGAAACGAAAAATTAGTTCCTGAGAAAGCACTTTCTGAAGAAATTGGATTAAAATATTTCGGTATAAACTTTAATGCTTACGTCGCAATCTTTAACAGATCCTCTGACAACTTGATTGATTATACTAGAGAAAATGAAGACGATAAATGGGAAGCTACAAACTTAAAGAGCTTAAGCTCTACAGGAGCAGAATTAAATTTGTCTTCACAGTTTAAGTCCGGGTTGTTCGCTCAAAATATTAGTTTAGGATATACGTATTTAGATGAAAACCTAAACGACATAAAGGCTGCCTATTCTAAGTACGTTGTCAATTCATTGACGCATCATTTCACGGCAACGGTTCGATCTCAATTTATGAAAAACTTATCGCAAAGTATTATCTATAAATTTGCAGAACGATCGTCTGGAACTAGCTACAGTGTGGTAGATGTACAAGCGACTTTAACTATTTCAGATCTTGAACTATC
>JAQWYU010000289.1 GCA_029253805.1 Flavobacteriaceae bacterium
AAATTAAGGCGGTTTAAAGAGTTGCAAGAATTTCACATTGATAAAAATAATTTTGAAGTTCTGAACATGCTAAATACTAAATATATCATATATAAAGACAGTGAGGAAGTGTTGCGTTACTTTAAAAATGACCAAAATAATGGTAATGCCTGGTTTGTAAACTCTTTGAAAGCTGTCCAAACAGCAGACCAAGAAATAACAGCTCTAGATTCAATTAATACAAAAACTACAGCCATATCTAACGACTCTAAACTTTCTCCTAAAACTTATAGTTTAGATTCAACTTCTGTAATAAAACTAGTAGATTACACGCTTAATCAGCTTATTTATGAATCAAATAATTCTGAAGATGGTTTTGCTGTTTTTTCTGAGATTTATTACAAAAATGGTTGGAATGCAACCATTGACGGTGTGGCTGTCGATCATTTAAATGTTAACTATGTTTTAAGAGGTTTGGAAATTCCGAAGGGAACACACCAAATCGTATTTGAGTTCAGTCCATCAGTTGTCAAAACAGGTTCAAGTATTGCTTTAATAAGCTCTGTTGTTTTACTCTTTTTAATTCTTGGACAAGTTGTTTTAATTTATAAAATACGGAGTTGAAAAAGGTTATCATTATCACATATTATTGGCCTCCTGCAGGTGGTCCTGGCGTTCAAAGATGGCTGAAATTTGTAAAGTATCTTCCTGATTTTGGTATAGAACCTATTGTTTATTGCCCTCAAAATCCAAGTTATCCAATAATCGATTCTTCTATGGTATCTGAAGTTAACCCAAGATTAAAAGTAATACAAAAACCAATTAATGAACCTTATAGATTGGCTAAGTTGATATCTAAATCAAAAACAAGTAATCTATCGAAGGGAGCAATTTCTGAACCAAATAAACAAACAATTTTAGAAAAAATATTATTGTTTGTACGAGGTAATTTTTTTGTTCCTGATGCTAGAATCTCATGGGTAAAACCTTCATTTTCTTTTTTATCAGATTATATTAAAATTCACAAGGTGGATACAATTATT
Source organism: Flavobacteriaceae bacterium (assembly GCA_029253805.1). Taxonomy (GTDB): domain Bacteria; phylum Bacteroidota; class Bacteroidia; order Flavobacteriales; family Flavobacteriaceae; genus Hel1-33-131. The sequence continues at coordinate 1,023 of JAQWYU010000289.1, forward strand.
ACAACAGGTCCACCACATAGTCTACATTTAATTGGATTAAAATTAAAGCAGTCGCATTCGTTGAAGTGGATTACAGATTTCAGAGATCCCTGGACTCACATAGGATATCACAAAAAACTTAAACTAACAAAATATGCTAAGAGAAAGCACGATAAGTTAGAGGCTTCTGTTCTTATGAATTCAGATCAAATTGTTGTAACAAGCCCACAGACAAAAACAATTTTATCTAAATGCACAACATCTCCAATTTCAGTAATCACTAATGGTCACGACTTTGAAATTAGTATAACCAGTAAACTAGATTCCATGTTTACTTTGTCCCATATAGGGAACTTACATGATGGAAGAAATCCAAAGTTTTTATGGAAAACTCTCCATGATTTAGTCCAAAACTCAATTGATTTTTCTAAATATTTTCGTTTAAATCTAATTGGACATATTAGTGAAACAGTCTTAGATTCTATTCGAACATCAGGGTTGGGAGCGTATACTAACTACATTGGTTATGTATCCCATAGTGAATCCTTCGATTATCAAAGTAGGACTCAGTTGTTGTTGTTAATTGAAGAAAAATCTAAAGAATCACAATATATAATTCCCGGAAAGTTATTTGAATATATTGCATCCAATCGTCCAATAATAGCGATTGGTCCAGATGAGTCAGATATTGAAAGTATCATAAATCAGACTGATTCTGGAAATTATTTTAAGTATAATGAGGATGAGTTACTTTCTGCTGTTATTTTGGAACACTTCAAAAAATTTAAAAAAGGTGAATTGTACGTAAATTCAAAAGGATTTGATAAATATAGTCGTAAAAATCTCACTTTTAAATTATCGAAACTAATCAAATAAAAAAAACTCCGCAGTGATTTGGGATATTCAACCACGGAGATTTCTACTAACTAACTAACTAACTAATTGAAAATATGTAATAACACTTTACAATAATCAATTAGTGTGCCAAATTATCAAAATATAAATATTTTTCAATTTTCAATTAAATTATAA
>JAQWYU010000290.1 GCA_029253805.1 Flavobacteriaceae bacterium
ATAAACGCTTATTAGATGAAAACAAGCCACTTCCGCAGTTAATAATTGACGGAGGTAAAGGGCAATTATCTGCGTCTTTTTAGAGTTTAGAAGCTTTAAAGCTACGCGGTCAGATAGCAATTATAGGGATTGCAAAACGTTTAGAAGAATTATACTATCCAGATGATCCAATTCCCTTATATTTAGATAAAAAAAGCGAAACACTTAAAGTTATTCAGCAACTTAGAAATGAGGCTCATCGATTTGGTATTGAACATCACCGAAACAAACGAAGCAAAACAGCTCTAAATTCTGAATTAGAATCTATTGTTGGTATTGGTAAGAAGACGATCTTAGAGTTGCTAAAAAATTTTAAATCTTTACAACGAGTTTCATTTGCTAAACTTGATGAACTAGAACAGGTAGTAGGAACTTCAAAAGCTTTAATTATTTATAATTATTATCAAAATAATCCGCGTGAATAAATTATTTATTTTAACTTTTGTATTTATTTTTTCTTTAAGTTTTTCTCAGGAAAAAAAAAGGGACAATCCCCTCGTAGGATTAGTGCTTAGTGGGGGTGGAGCTAAAGGCTTAGCTCATATAGGGGTTTTAAAAACTTTAGACAGTCTGGGCGTACGCGTAGACTATATAGCAGGCACGAGTATGGGTGCAGTGATAGGAGCATTATACGCCTCTGGATACACTGGTAATCAGTTAGATTCTATTGTCAGATCTACTAATTTTGATCTACTGATAAGCGATAAAGTACCTAGAAATTCAAAAACTTTTTACGAAAGAAAAAATGCTGAAAAGTACGTACTATCACTCCCGTTTAATAATTTTAAATTGCAATTACCATCCTCTATTTCTAAGGGTCAAAATGTGTTTAACTTATTATCGAAATTAACATTAGGAGTTAGTGGGATTAATAATTTCAATAAGCTTCCTATTCCATTTTATTGTATTGCTACGGATATTCAAACTGGAGAACAAGTTATTTTAGATAAAGGAAATTTAGCACAAGCAATTGCAGCTAGTAGTGCCCTGCCGACTCTCTTTCAACCTGTTGAATTAAATAATAAATTATTGATGGATGGGGGCATCACAAATAACTTTCCAATTGAAGGGTTATTGACAAAAAACTTGGATTATTTAATTGGAGTTGACGTTCAAGATGATCTTTTTCAGCACGAAGACCTTAACTCCGCTTCCAATATTATTCTTCAAATTAATAATTTTAGAGCTCTAGAAGACTTAAAGGAAAAGTCAAAATTATCAGATATTTATATCAAACCGGACGTTGATGATTTCTCAATAATTTCTTTTAACGAAAGTGAACAAATCATTGAAAAAGGCAAAAAAGAAGCTTTAAAATTCTTAGATAAATTAAGTTTTATTGCAAATGCTCAAGTATTTAAGAAAAAAACCTTGGTGTTTCCCAATTATGATGAAATCAACATAAAAAAAATACGAGTAACTGGACTTGGAAAATACACATCTTCTTATGTTAGAGGTAAACTTAGATTTAGAAACGGAGAAACTATAAGCTATGATGATGTAGGGAAAGGTGTCAACAATTTAGTTGCAACAAATAATTTTGATAGTTTTTTGTATAAATTTTCTCCAATCGGAGATAGTTATGATTTTAATGCCAAGTTAGTCGAGGCTAAAAATACAGCTTTTATCAAATTTGGATTGCATTACGATCAGCTTTATAATAGTGCTGCATTAATAAATTTAACAAAAAAACAACTTTTATTAAAAAACGATGTGGTTTCGGCAGACTTTATATTTGGAGATTCACCAAGATATAACTTTGATTACTATATAGACAAAGGCTTCTACTGGAGTATTGGGGTTAACTCCAATTATAATCTAATTAAGGACAATGTAAATCCAGCATTTTTTAACAGTAGCGATTTTATAACTTTAGAAAAGGTCGACGTATCGATATCAGACTTAACAAATCAATTTTTTGTAGAGACATTAATTCAAAAGGATTTATCCATTAAAGTAGGAGTGGAACATAAAAATCTTAAGATTTCATCGAAGGATAATTTTTTTAGTTCATTTAATGTTAATACTAATTTATACGTTTTTGAGGATAGCAACTTTTTTAGTATGTTTGGAGTAATTAAGCTTGACACCTTTGATGATAAGTTTTATCCTAAAGCTGGAATATTTATTGAGGGTAATTCTCAACTTTTTATTTCATCTTCAGGAATGAATACAGATAATTCTCAGTTTTCATATTTAAAATTAAATATTGCAAAGGCATTTAGTGTTTTTGAAGATTGTTCACTTGTTTTTGGAGCTCAGAGTGGAGTTAAAATAGGAAATACAAGAACAAAATCCCTTGATTTTGGTTTA